>JAYWHL010000456.1:0-2593 GCA_043777715.1 Cytophagaceae bacterium
TTTTCAGACGAAGACGATACGCCAACGGCTTCATTAGCAATGCTTTGGCCATTTATTTTGATGTTTAGGTCGGCCACTTTGGCTTGGTACATCTTAAATTTTTGGAGGTAACCGTCTGCTCCGTCAAGGGTTTTAAGGCCAATTTGTTTGAACTCATTGGCTATAAAATCAGCGGCTTTATCGTTGCCTTTGCTAAAGGTTTTGCGGCCTTCCATGTCGTCGGCGGCTAGAGTTTTGATAATGCGTTCTACATTATTTTTCTCTACGTTTATTTGTTGGGCAGTGCTTGGCACAAAGCCGAGGGCCGATAAAATCAAGACGAGGGAAAGGAGTTTTTTCATGGTTTTTCTTGTTTTTTTACAA
Organism: Cytophagaceae bacterium; assembly: GCA_043777715.1. Lineage (GTDB taxonomy): Bacteria > Bacteroidota > Bacteroidia > Cytophagales > Spirosomataceae > JAYWHL01. Next base: position 364 of record JAYWHL010000456.1, read on the forward strand.
ATATAACAAAAAATGTACTGGGACTTCTGAACATTGTCCCGTTAGGTAAAAACATCTGACCCCACAAGGATTAAGCCCAAAAAAGCGTGCCATACAATCTCGGTAAAGAGGTTAGTGTGGCACGCTTTTACATAAATTTAATAAACAGAAGAAAAGCTGAAAAGGGGGATAATTATTTAACCAAATACAAAAATGCTGTGTGTTTTGAATGATACAAAGCAAGGTATTTTGAGGCTTATTCACAAAAATTGGCGGGAGACAAAAACGGGACATTTGGGTAATTTTGAGAAATCAGGGGGGACAAAAGCGGGACATTTATCATAAATGCGTAATTTGTGTAAATTTTATCGCCCAAACCATCAACATGAAATTTACGAGCTTGCTTTTTAGTGTTTGTTTTTTAGCCAATTCGCTGGCCGTTGCACAAAGGGTTTATGTTGTGAAGGGCGACACGGCCAAGTATGATATTACAAAATTTGGACAAACGTTTTTGGACATAAAAGGCCAAGCCAATATCAGCCAGCTACTGGCCAAACCCAGTCAGTTTAAGTTCGAGGAGGGGAGCTTTACTCAGTATCCTTCTAAACAAATTTGGTTTCGGTTTAGTATCTTAAACCAAAGTCCCCATACGTCGTTTGCGTTGGTGTCGGGTGGTACGCTTAATTCTGAAATGTGGCTCGTTAGCCATAACAAAATCATACAACATAGCCTTAATGGCACCGAAATTCCCCTTGCCCAACGTGCCGAAAGCCACGCCCCAACTGCATTTTTGATAGGACTCCCCAGCGACACCACAACCATTTATCTGATGTTTAAGAGCAAAGATATTGGCGTGTATCCTAGGGCAGAAATCGTTTTTTTTATGAGAAGTTCAAAGTTATTTTTTGAACGCAACGAAGGCCAAAAATTATATGATTTTGTGGCGATGGCCATTTTAACGGCCTTCTTTTTTTATAATCTTATCCTATATTTTTTGGTAAAAGACAAAAGCTACCTTTATTACATTGCCCTCCTTCCGTTGTTGATTGTTTATTTTTATACAGGAGGTTTTTATTTCAGCAATCACTTTGTGTTAGATGTTTATGGCCTTAATTGGTTTTATTTTATTGGGCAAAACCTGTCTTCTCCGCTTAGTTTGGGCATTTTTATCAAATTTACACAGGCATTTATTCAATCATCAATACAGTATCCTAGGTGGCACAAAACCCTTAATTATTGTTTGTATGGCTATACAATGTTTATCTTGATAATAGTACCATTTAATATCTACGACATGATAACCTTTGGTGGCGGTTTTAATTGGCTCATCAATGCCATGAACTACCTTAGTTTTGGCCTATTACTGGTGTTGATGGTTCTTAGTGCTTATTTGTTGTACCATCGCCAAAATCCAGGGTTTGTTTATGCAATCAGCAATTTGATTTTTATTGTTTTTACTATTTTATATGTTTGTTCGTCCGAATTTTTGAACTTTTATCAAACCAACCTTTTCTTTCATAATGCCCTCAAAATTGGGTCGGTGCTTCAAATCATTGCGTTTTCGGTGGCATTGGCTTGGCGGATTAATAAACTAAGAAAAGAAATTGCCAATAAACAAGCCGAAAACGAAGCCCTCGAAAAACAACAAGCTCAGGCTATTTTGAAACTAACCGAAGAAAAAAACCTTGAACTCGAACAAAAAGTAATAGAAAGAACACAAGCCCTAGAGCAAAGTTTTGAGGAAATAAATCAACAGGCGAAGTTAATCAACGACCAAAAAAATAGGCAGTTGATGGACAAAACCTTGCAAGTATTACAAAAAAATCAGGCTTTTCCCGAAATCGTAAGATTCTTGGCCAATTTAGAAGATAAGCTGGACCCCGAATTACAAAAAGAAAGCAAAGAAATTCAGAAAAAAATAACTCGTTCGCTAGATTCTGATGCCCACTGGGAGAATCTTAAAATGCACTTCGAGGAGGTTCACCCCACCTTGTTGCTACAACTCAACAAACATTGCCCCGACCTTAGCCCCAACGATTTACGGCATTTTGCTTATTTGAGAATGAACCTCAACCGCAAAGAAATTGCCCAGTTGCTAAACCTAGACCCCGAAAGCGTAAGGAAACACCAATATAGAATGAAACAAAAACTTAAACTTCAGCCTGAAGAAAGTTTGATAGATTTTATGAATGCTATTTAGAAACAAAACAAAAACACACCATTAATTATAAAAAAATGCTCCAAACCATCG
>JAYWHL010000457.1:0-7194 GCA_043777715.1 Cytophagaceae bacterium
AGGCGGGCAGCAAAGGCATCATTATACCAGTACTCTGCACCAATGCTGGTTGCAATTTCTTGAAACTCTTCTTTTAGGCCATCGGGGGCATCTGCAAACGAACCAAGAATGCCCTGTAATGTTGTTTGTGTTTTGTAGTTTTTATTTCCTGCCGTAATATTTCCTGCATTGTCATAAACTGGGGGTGTAGGAATCATCAATTTATTGAAATCAATGGCCAGTACAATTTTATTGTATTGGTCAATCTTGTAAGTGCTTGCCGTTCCTAAACGAATATTGGTTGGAATATAGTTTTTTGAGGCTCCTCCATAAGAAACCTGTCCACCTATGTTTGATATATTAACACCCCAGCCCCAGTTCATTTGGCGGTCGGGATTGTTAGAATTGTAGTAAATGGCAACATCTGCGGCGGCAGTAGTGGCGGGTTTTAGGGCAACACCATTGATGATAACATTACCCGCAGGGTTAGAATTAATGTACCTAAGGCTTACGCCAGCGGCCATTTTTTGAGTTAGTTTAGTAGAATAAGTAACCGAAGCTGCAAAATCACGTGAATAATAGTCTCCAGCGGCAGTGCCGTTTGAGGTTGTTGCATTAAAAACACCTTGGTCAAAATAATTGATGGCTACGCCAATGGCCTGATTTTTACCTACTTTTTTATAGCCTGTTAGGTAATAAATGGTCATGTCGTTAACTAACTGACGAAGCCAAGGAGTATAGGTAAAGGACATTCCAGCACTTTTGTCTAAAGTGGCCAACTTGGCTGGATTCCAGTACATAGCATTGGCATCGCCACTTGTAGCCACGCCAGCATCTCCCATGGCAGCACCTCGGGCGTCGGGAGCGACTTTCAAGAATGGAACAGAGGGCAGAGGAGCTCGGCCAGCGTTGGCACCCGTAAATTGATTTTGACCAAAAGATGAATACGAAGCGGACAAGAGAGCTAGAAGCGATACTATTTTGAGGGAATTAATGCTCATTAGAGGTTGATTTTGGTTGTGCTATTGCACCTAAAAAATAAAAGGCTAAGTCAAAAATAATATTTTGTTTTCTGAAATTATAGTAATCGGCCAATTAATAATAGATAGATGAATTTTTTTTTGAAAATTAATATGTAAATCGTTTATTATCAGGTAGTTATTTCTTTCGTAAAAAATAAATCGCTAGAGAAGGGAGTAATTAAAATTTTGCTACTTTTCCGCTACCAATTGCCTGCTGTCCGTCTGACAATGAAGTTACAAAGATACGATAATAATAAATGCCTTTGGCTACGATGATGCCGTCATTGTTGGTGCCGTCCCAGTCCAATGACTGAGGATATGATTCGTTTTGGTAAAATGTTCTTGATTGTTGTTTTATAAGCCTTCCCGAGGTGTCAAAAATTTCAAATTCAATGTTTTGGCCTTCGTTGTAAAAATTAGTTTGAAAATCTATGGTAGTTGTGCTTGCAAAAGGATTGGGACGGGCTTGTAGATTCCATATCTTTTTCCCTTGGTTTTTTACTATAAAGTTTAACGTTTTTCGTGTAAGATTATTATAAATATCCCAAACCTGAAAGACTAGCTGGTGTGGCCCATCGTTCAGATTAAAGAGCGGAAAAGTTACGCTTCCAGTATTGGTAAAATCATCACTGGGTGTATAATATTGGTTAAGGTTATATTTTAGGCTATCGTCCAACACAAGCGAAATTTCATGGCCAATGCTATTGTTGTTTAAGTTTATGCCGCTTGAATCTGATAGATTGGCAACAAAAAATGAATTTTTGTTGATAAAATTTGGACTTTTAGTTTCCCCAGCATTATTCAGAACAAAAATATTAGCATTTGGTGGCGTGGTATCTGGTTTTGGCTTGGCTTCGGCACCTCCAATGGTAAGGTTGGCACTGCCTTTGGCTACAAGGGGGAAGTTAGCAACAGAAAAGTATATTTTGCCTTTGCCAATCTGATAGTTGATGTCCTTGGGCAGGGTAAAGGTTAGTTTTAACAATCCATCTTTCACAACACCGACTCCATTGAATATTAAATCTTTTTGTTCTTTAAACAGCATAGGGTTACTTTGAGAACCTTTGGTTGTAGTGACGGTTTCTTTATCAAAAATTTTGATTTTTAATCCCTTCAAATTTATGCTGACATCTCTATTTTTGTGATTTTTTTCGAGTATTTCTGCTTCTAAACTGATGGTTTGTAGGGCTTTGAGGGTGTCGTTGAGGGTATTTTTGCCGTTGAGTTTGGTTAATACTATTTTTCTTGTAGGATAAGCCAAGGTCATGGAAGGGTCGCCTAGGAGTGAAAAATTACGGTTGATTCTTCCGCTCAAACTATTGTTTTTGGTTTGTATCATCGCCTGTCCAAGCGTGGGCATTTTTTCGTTGATGGGTTTGAAAATTGCCTGATAAAAGGCTTCGTTTACCAAAAAATTGGTATTTGCAAAAACGGGTCGAGTGGTGGTAATCAATGCAATAGCACCAGCGTTTTTACTAAGTAGGGCGAGTTCCGCTCCAGAAACCACATTTGGGTCATCGTATCGGCCAAACTCGCAAGTGGCAGTAACCATTAATGGATAATTGGTATTTCGCCAAGATTGAATATCGGCGGCGGTCAAAATCTGCTCTTCGGCCCAGCCTGCCGTGCCGCCATGGCCTGTATAGTTTACAATCAGGGAATTATTCATGGCTGATTTAATACCCGAATTTACCTGCAAAGCCCTTTGGCCACTGGCACTACTGGTCTGATTATAAGCATCTAAGAAAATTTTGTTGATTTCATAAACGGGATAATCTCGGTTTATTTCTTCGGCCAAAAAGTCGGCATCTTGTTGATGAATATTATAATCGCCGTCGTCGGCCACAAATGTTATTTGGCTTGCCGCTTGGTTGCTGGCATAATTACTCAGTTTGGTTACAATATCTTTGGCTTCGGCTATGGATTTTACGGGCAAGCGACCAACGCCAATGTCTAGGGTGTGATCGCCATTAAAATTTTCTGTCCATTCGCCTTCGTGGTCTTCTAAAAATCCAAAGTAATCGTCTGACGAATAGCTATAAATAGGATTTAACGATTCTCGGCTTTCATAAATTGGTACATAATCGTTGAGGTTATCGGTTGGTACGGCCAAAAGTCTATTTTTATAATCAAATTTAGCATCGCCAAAAAGCAGTAACGATTGAAAAGTTTTTGGGTCTTTTTTATAGAAAAACCTAGCCACATCTCTAATGGCTGATACGTCCAGTCGCCCTGACGAAAATTCATTAAAAACTTGATTTGTAGTAACAACAAGTACTTTTATGCCATCGTTTTTGGTTCTGAAATCGGCTAAATTCTGAGCTTTTTCTAAGAATTTAGGGGCGGTAATTATTAATAAATTCGGTGTTTGGTTTCCTTTAATATTTTGATTATCAATCCATTGACTGTTTTCTGGACTTAGCGTATTTGCCAAAGAAAACGCAATAAACCGATGTATTTTGTTGCCATCGCTACCAAAATTGATACTATTTCCTGTTTTATTAAGCGTAGGCATAGTGGGCAATAAATGATTGCTAATGTCCCATACCATAAGGCCAGTATCTGTGCTTTGGAGTTGATAATTGTTGTTTTGAAAATTAGCACTCTCTAGCACACAAAAAGGCATTTGTTCTGTGCCAACAGTCAAGGCTCGTTTGGTTTGAATCCCAACATAATTCAAAAAACCTTGACCCGTATTTGTTCCATTTCGGTTAAAGGTAATGCCCAGTTTTATCTGATTGTTTGGTGTGGCTAGGCTAGTAATATAACTAGTATTTGCTTCCAAGCCTTTTACGTCGTATCTGTCTGTACCAATAGCTCCAATCTTTTGATTACCAATGGGTTGTCCATTCAAGCTAAAGCTAAAATCGCTTGTGGCTTGTGTCATGGCCAATACTGCGGCTCTGACCAAAATAGGCGAATTGGCAACGATATTTGGGAGATTAAAGGTAAATTCTTGAGCGAGCGAAGTACTGTTAAATTCTTGACCGTACCATTCCCTACCCGAACCCGCAAAGGGAAAAGTATTTAGAATATTTTTTTGGTCGGATTCTAAGAAAACATAATCATCAAAATTAGAAAAAATTTGCTGGCCTTTTACAAAAGGCGTTTGGGCAACTCGCTGGCCTTGATTGTCGGCAATATTCAAAAAATAGAAGCTAGAGTCTGAATAAACGTTAGTTTGATGTACTAGTCGGTTTGTATTGTTATCTATTTGAATTAAATGCGAACCTTGGCCATAAAACAGTAGATAGTCATTAGTGTTGAATTGGCCATCGTTTTCGCCCCCTATCAATATTGCATTTTCTATTAAATCGTTGGGTCGGGCAATGGCATTGCTCTGTGGAAGCATTGAGCCACCGTTGCCATAAATTTTGATATTTTTTGGATTAATCTTTGTAATATCAACACCATTTTTATTGAAAAACGCAGCATCTAATTTATAAACTCCTGTTTGCGTTATGCCCATTTTTAGCCACTTTCCCGAAGCTAATACCGATGACTGTGCCAAGGTTCGGTTGGCCAACAAACAATACAGTAGGAGGAGTAAATGGCTAATTTTGCTCATGGTGTTGGTATATACTCACGAATTTACAACGAAAAAATCAGAAATGAATTTTGTGATTGTAGAAGCTGTTTAAACTTATTTCTTTGAGTTAAAATTGGCTCTTTTTCAACTAGACATCAGCTTTTTTTGAAACCGTAGCTCATCGCTACGCTTTCAAAAAAACCTTCGCCTAGCTAAAAAATAACCTAATTTTACCCTAAAATTAAAAGTTTAAACAGCTTCATGCAATCACTTTGACCAAGGTTGTGTGCAAGATGGTGTATTTTCGGCCTGTGTTAATTTCGGTGCAAAGGATGCGGGTGCGGCGGAGTGTGTTTTTTTCAAAGACTTTATGATTGAGCATAAACTTTTGGCCTTCGAGAAGGGCGTTTACTTTTATCAAGCCAAGATTCAGTTCTGTGCTTTGTTGGTCTTGTAGGGCCTCTCTAAGCGGTGCAAATGCCCCCGTAGAGGCCAACGGGTTTTGGCTATAGGCTATCAGGGCTTTGAGAACATCTTCCGAAAAAACAGAGGGTACTAAAATAGGTTTCAGGATAGCCCTAAATTGGCTTTTCCATTCTTTTCCGTGTGGGGCTTTCTTTGAACCAAACTGTTTGTAGGTATGCAAATGGGCAACTTCGTGAAGATAGGTAATCAAAAAGGCTTCGGGTTTGAGGTCGTGGTTTACTGTTATCTGATGCCCAGTGTTTGGCCTAAAACAGTAATCGCCTAGTTTTGAGGCCCTAGCCTTGGTTATTTTTAACGAAAAAGGATTGTTTTGCCATAATTCAAAACAATAATCGACGGCCGCAGGTGGGACGTGCTTTTGGAAAATAGACAAGAACTGATGTTGCAAAAACGTAGGTGATTTTGGGTAAAAACTGTGGCGGTGTATTGATAAGTAGCCCCACCTAATCCTCCCCAGTAGGGAGGACTTACAAACTGCACGTTATCAGGCATTTATAAAAAAGGATAACAAGGATTATTTTGCCTAGACTACTTAAACAGAATAACTTTGCTGAAAGTTTGAATAAATTTAAAATAAAAAAAAAGTCTTAACGGAAGGTCAAGACTTTTTAATGCTTTCTGTCTGGAACGATAAGAATTATTTCTTAGTAGTGTCAGCAGCAGCAGTAGTGTCAGCAGTTGCAGCAGTATCTGCGGCCATAGTAGCAGCAGCAGAGTCAGCCATTGCAGTTGAATCAGCAGAAGTTGTAGATTCAGCTGATTTTTGAGAACAAGCAGCAAGTGTAATCATGCTACCAACAAGAACTAATGCGAATACTTTTTTCATTTTCGGTATCTGTGGTGTTTAAGGTTTGAGTTGCAAATTTAGCACATTTCTTAAAAATGCAAGAATAAGAATCAAATATTTTTGAAAAAAAAGTGGTTTTTATTGAAATTTCCTTTAAAAATGCAGTTTTTGTGCAATTTTATCCAGTTATTAATTAAAAGTTTGCATAAAAAAAGTACTAATTATGCAGGTTTTAGGTCTTAGATTTTTAATATTTTTAAAAAATCAGTCTTCAATATCAGTAAGTTTGGCTTTTATTTTATCATAAAAGCCTGTACTTCTGAACGTTACTTTTTTATGACCAACATAATTTGTGATAAAACTAAAGCCCATGCCTATGATTTGGCCTAGGAGGTGGTTGGGGTTTTCGATGAAGGTAACCTTGATGATTCCGTTTGGAAATTGGTTGTCAATATTTGATTTTGCCAACGATGAAAACAGTACCATTACTCCGCCAGCTATCGAGGCCACAAACACGTATTTTATCATTTCTCTACGGGTTTGGTTAGATTGTTTGGCATCAAAAGCGAACATTTTGGTTAGGCCAAAACCAGCAATAAAGGCGATAAAATAGGCGATGCCCACAGAAATTTCGTAACTAAAGTATTCAATCAAGAAATGGGTACTAATTATCTGAATACCAGCCCCTGTGGCCGCTACTAAAAAATAGGCAATAATATCTTTTTTATTGAGTAAGGAATCTTTTTTCAACGATAATATAGGTTTTAAGATTAAGTTTTGGCGGTTGGTTTTTTGCCTAATATGGGTTTTGGGTAATTGGCCGTTAGCTATCGGCCTGTTTTTTAGGATATTACAACAAAAATACCCTGATTTTTTTACGAATATACTTAAAACTGATTTTTTAGAATAAACTACGAACTAAGTCGGGCATGAGTCCCAGTACAAGGGTAATGGCCACCATAAAAACGATTACAATTTTAAGAAAAGGCTTTACTATAATGGGTTCTTCGTTACCATCTTTCATGTAGGCGGCAATAATGGGTTTGAAATAATAGTAGATACCCACTGCCGACATTAACACGGCATAAATCAAGATAAAGGTCATGTGTTTGTCCACAGCATTTGAGAACACGAAGAATTTACCCCAAAAACCAGCCGTTAGTGGAATACCCGCCAATGAAAGCATGGAAACGGCTAAAGCAAAAGCCAAGAGGGGGCTACGTTTGGCAAGGCCATTGAGGGCGTCGAAACTTTCGTCGGGTTGGCCATCTTTTAATTTAGATTCTGAAACCAAAATCAAAACAGCAAAAGCCGTGATGGTGGCCACAGAATAAGAAAGCGAATAAAATAATATAGACGATGCCGAGTTTGCACTGATAGCCACGAGCGAT
>JAYWHL010000458.1:0-7172 GCA_043777715.1 Cytophagaceae bacterium
GACTATGAAGGATTCATAAAAATAGGAATGCAATATGCAGATTTAGTAGTAAAATCAGGCCAAGACTTTAGCGAAAATATAAATACGTTATTTGATGAAATTAGCAAGAAAGCAGACATTACAGAACAAAAAGAAGAAAATTATTCAGATACTTTCCACGACCTCTACCAAGCACTGGTCGATTAGTGTATTAAGCCTTAGCTTTATAGCCTTTTTGGGGCTTTCGGCCTGCGAAAAACCCGAATTGATTGGGGCTAGTTTGCTAAAAGGCAACCAAATCAATACCATTTATACAGATACCCTCACGGTACAAATTTCTACGGTACAGCTAGATTCTGTGCGGTCGTCATTGACGGGTGTATCTTTTGTGGGCAACTATCAAGACCCCGCCCTAGGTAAAATAACAGCAGAAGGTTACTTGCAATTTGGTCCTGCGGGTGGCACATTTGCAGATTCTACGGTGTTGGCTACGAATGCAAAGTCAGATTCGTTGGTGCTGATATTGCCTTATTTTGATGGAAATAGGGGCGTAGCTCCGTTTTATGATGGGCGAGGTACGATAGGCGATACGCTAAGGTCGTTTGGTTTGAGGGTTCATCAGCTCCTCAATTTTATTGATACCACTACGGCCAAAAAAACATTTTTGATACAAGACGTAGCCCAATATAAACCTAGCCCTTTGGCTACGAAGACCTTCTTTCCGAGGTCTAGGTATCCCAAATCTCCAACCCAAGCCGATACGCTGAGGATAAGACTCCCCGATGCTTTGGCCAAAGAATTGTTTAGTAAATCGCTCAAACCAGAAACGGCCTCTTACAAAGCCTTTGCCGATTATTTCAAAGGTCTTGCCCTTGTGCCACAGGCTTCAAACGCCGCCATATTGAGTTTTGATTTTGCCAATACTCGTTTAAGGCTGCACTACCGCAAGGCTGATACTATAAAATTGGTCAAAGATTTTGTACCCTACAATAACCATTTTAACAACGTAGTAAGCACCAAAGCAGGGAGCAAAATAGCAAGATTGACCAAGGCTTTCGACCAAATCAAAGCCAGCCAGTCTGGTGGCGAAGCCTATATGCAAAACGGCATTGGGGTAAGTTTAAAATTTGAGATTCCGTATTTGACCAACCTCAAAAAAATTGGTAATATGTCTATCAATAAAGCCGAGTTGGTTATCACCCCAGAAATAAACCCGAGTAATGTGCCAATTCCGCCATCAACGTTTTTGTACGAAACCGACTTTACGAACAAACTGATTAGAAACATCAACGGGGTGTTGTTGTTTGTGCCTAGCGAAGGCCAAAGTTTATCTAATACCTTGGCCAGTTCGGCAACAGCCAATGTGTATCAGGCTAGGCAAGAGTTAGTACACTCGCCCATTGAAAACAAAATAAGAGTACAGCTTACGTCTTATCTCCAAGCCATTTTGTTAGACAAACGCCCCAACAAAGGCTTATTGATGCTCACAGGCTCTGATACAGATTTTGCAAGAATGATTCTTAAAAGTGATAAGGTAAAGCTACAAGTATATTATACTTATGTAACGAATTAGTAGAGATTGTACCTGATAAAAAACCTTTGCCACTACATAAAGAACCAATACTAAATTTGTACTTTACAAATAATAAATAGTTAAAACCTATGATTCTATGATTCGTAGGTTTTTTAATTTATCATAAATAGTAATGGTATTGATTTTTGTGATAAACTTTGGGTCGCCAAAGGCATTACTTTTTGAAACTGTACTGTCTTATAAGTATAAGAAATTGGCCATTGGCTATTAGCTTGTTTTTCAACATATTATGTTCAAAATAGTATAAGCTAACTGAGTGCTGGATAATTTTAGAAATTATATCATAATCCAGAGATTTGTATAAGAATATTGCTTTCGCAAAGGTGTTTGGTGAGCCACCAACCACGGAAAAGACAATTTTAGAGAATATATCATAATCCAGAGATTTGTATAAGAATATTGCTTTCGCAAAGGTGTTTGGTAAGCCACCAACCACGGAAAAGAGTACTTGAACAAAACTAGTTTGCACTATTAACATCGTTATTACTTGTATATCAAGCCTATAGCCTAATGCTTATAACTTACAGCCACTCAATAGACAATTACCCACAAATTCAATCATTTTTTTATTTATCATTCATCATTTTTTGTTATTATAAATTTTTAGTAAAAACCCTTATAAATTATGTGTGGAATTGTAGCTTATGTAGGTCATAGAGAAGCCTATCCTTTGATAATCAAGGGATTAAAAAGGTTAGAATACCGAGGATACGACTCGGCTGGGATAGCCCTCATTACGTCGGAGGGTCTTTCGGTTTATAAAAAGAAAGGCAAGGTCATTGCCCTAGAAGAAGCCCTTTCGGGCGAGAATCTAAGCAGCACTATTGGCATTGGCCATACCCGTTGGGCAACCCACGGCGAGCCTAACGATACCAACGCCCACCCGCATTATTCGCAAAGCGAAAATTTGGCTATCATTCACAACGGTATTATCGAAAATTATGATGCCATCAAGAAAAATCTCTTGAAAAAAGGCCATGTTTTTCATTCTGATACCGACTCCGAAGTGTTTATCCATTTCATAGAAGATATTCAGCAACGAGCCAATTGTAAGTTAGAGGAGGCCGTGCGGTTGGCCATGAAGGAAGTAGTGGGGGCTTATGCCATTGTGGTTATGGCCAGAGACAAACCCAGCCAATTGATTGCCGCCCGTAAGGGTTCGCCCTTGGTGATTGGTGTGGGCGAAGACGAATTTTTCTTTGCATCAGACGCTACGCCTATCATAGAATATACCAAAGAGGTTATTTATCTGAACGATTATGAAATTGCGGTAGTAGATAATGGCGAACTGACGGTCAAAAATATTGATAATATCCTTACCTCGCCCTATATCCAAACCGTAGAGATGGAATTGGAAGCCATAGAAAAAGGTGGCTATGACCATTTTATGCTCAAAGAGATTTTTGAGCAACCTCGCTCGGTGCGGGACTGTATGCGTGGGCGTGTAAATGCCGACAATGGCCACTTGGTATTGGGTGGTTTGAGGGATTATCTCGACAAACTCGTTAATTCAGAGCGTATCATTATCGTAGCTTGTGGTACTAGCTGGCACGCTGGGTTGGTGGCCGAATATATTTTTGAAGAAATGGCCAGAATTCCCGTAGAAGTTGAATATGCTTCAGAGTTTAGGTATCGTAACCCGATTATCAAGGAGGGCGATGTGGTGATAGCCATATCACAGTCGGGCGAAACGGCCGATACTTTGGCCGCCATAGAAATGGCCAAAACCAAGGGGGCTACCATTATTGGTGTTTGTAATGCCGTGGGGGCGTCTATTCCTAGAATGTCTCATGCAGGGGCATATACCCACGCTGGACCCGAAATTGGCGTGGCCAGTACCAAGGCTTTTACGGCCCAAGTAAGTACCCTAGCCATGATGGCCATATCCGTAGCCCGCAAAAAAGGTACACTTCACGAAGATACCTTTAGGCGATTGTTGTTTGAACTAGAACGGATTCCGAGTAAAATAGAAAGCGTTCTGAAAAGTGCTGATAAAATAAAAGAGATTGCGGAGGTGTTTAAAGACGCCCGTAATTTTATTTATCTGGGTAGGGGGTATCATTTTCCTGTGGCCTTGGAAGGGGCTTTAAAACTCAAAGAAATATCTTACATTCATGCCGAGGGCTATCCTGCTGCCGAAATGAAACACGGCCCCATTGCCCTCATTGATGAAGATATGCCCGTGGTGTTTATTGCCCTAAAGGATAGTTCTTACGAAAAGGTAGTTTCTAATATCCAAGAAGTAAAAGCCCGAAAAGGAAAGGTAATCGCCATTGTTACCGAAGGCGACAAGCACATACCGCCCATGGTAGATTTTTCGGTAGAAGTACCCATTGCCCACGAGGCCCTGATGCCTTTATTGTCGGTAATTCCGTTACAATTACTGTCGTATTATATTGCTGTGTTGCGTGGTTGCAACGTGGACCAACCCCGCAATTTGGCCAAATCCGTAACCGTAGAATAGGCTGTCGGAAATTTTGGATTGAGTGGCTATTGGTAGTTAGCTTTTGGCAATTCGAGCGTAACGCAATTTTCCCGAATTGTAGTTCTCACAGTTCGGGAGAATTGCGTTACTTTTTTACAAAGTGAAGTGTAACATAAAAATTTGCCTAAACATATTGCTTTTGCAAAGGCAATCTGTGAGCCAACAACCACGGGGAAAAATCATTCGATTTATTGTAACAACAGAATTAACGTTAATTTGATTACTAGACTACACAAATTAACGTTAATTTTATCGTTAGCTCAAGTTGATGAGAAAATGCTACTATAAAAAACCCTTTTGCAAGTATGGTTTGTGAGCCAAAAATTACTGAAATAAATTTATAGATTAGCCCAATGATAATGAGTTCGATTTGGTCGGTGGGTAGCGGCAACACGCCTGGGGCATCACGGGTATCGGCTATTTTTTTGTTTCTTTATTGAGTATGGTTTAATTGATTTTCTAATTCTTGTGGTGTAGGTAGGGCATTTCTTATTTCTTCGGAAAGCTCGTTGTATGTAAATTCACTTACGCCGATAGGTTTATTAATATCTTTGAGGGCAAACTCTACTTCAAAATTATCTTTTGTTTTGCAAAGTAATATGCCGATTGTATCGTGGTCTGTTTCGGTTTTTAGGAGTTCGTTGATGGCAGAAATGTAAAAGTTTAGTTTACCTACAAACTCGGGCTGAAATTCTTGTAATTTCAGTTCAATTACTATGTATCGTCTTAGTTGGATATGATAAAAGAGTAGGTCAGTTCTGTACTCTTTTGTCCCAATTTTTAATACAAATTGTTTACCCAAATAAGCAAATCCTTTGCCAAGTTCTAATAATAACTGTGTAATGTTTTTTACTAATTCATTTTCTAGATCTTTTTCTTTGGCGGTTTTGGTTAGAGTCAGAAATTCAAAATTATAGGGGTCTTTGAGTAACTGTATAGCCAAATCGCTGTCATAAGCTGGTAAAGTTGTTTCAAAATTTGTAATGGCATTGCCTTGTCTTGTATGTAGCTTTGTTTCTATTTGGTATTCCAAAACGGCTCTGCTCCAGTTGTTTTCTATGGTTTGGTTGATGTAAAACAGAGCATCTTTTATACTTTTATTTTTTTGCATTATCAAAATATGATGCCCCCAAGGAATTGAAAAAAGTTGGGTTTCTAATTTGGCAACAACTTGTTGCCAAATTTCAGTATTTTCTGTTTTGGAAACAAGTTGTTTCCAAACTCCTAATTGCGAAACAGGTTGTTTCGCAATTGAAGTGAGTGTATTGTAGAATAAAAACCATTGTCTAATAATTTCTAAATTTCTTTTTGAAAACCCACCAATGTTTGGAAATTCTACTTTCAAGTCTTTGCTTAATTGCTCAATAAATCCCGTTCCCTATTTGGCATTTTCTTGTTTTTCTACAATTTGTTTTCCAAGTTCCCAATATAGTTTTAGGAGTTCGGTATTTACGGTAATAGCCGCTTTAATTTGCCTTTGCTGAATGGTTGTTTTTAGTTTAACAAGCCAATTTTTATAGTCGTTATTTATTATTAAATTGTTCATCATTTATCTTGGCAAAAATTGATTGATAGAAATATTGTCTTTAATGTAGTCTAATGGTTGAATTCGGCTGTCTTTGCCCAATTCTTTCCTTTATTTAAGGCCAAAATTAGCATCGTTAGGGTCAGGATTGTTGTTTACTTTAACGCTTGCTTTTACTTCTTTCGACATTTGTATATTATTTATTTTCGTAGTTTTTCGTAATAAAAATCTTTTATTGGAGAAATATTTAGATGATAAAAATTTGTAAATCAAATGTTTAACCCAAAGTGTCAAGAGTGTTCTAAGAGCCAAAGATTTATAGATTAGCCCAATGATAATGAGTTCGATTTGGGCGGTGGGTAGCAGCAATACACCTAGGGCATCACGGGTATCATCTATTTTTTTGTTTCTTTATTGAGCATTTAATTTGTTATTATTTTTTGTAATTCTTCTTTATTAGGCAAAATGGTTTGGTATTTACTTGCAAAAATTTGAGTGTTATTTTCAGGCAGTGTATAATTCACTACGGCTTGGCTTTTGTCTTGACAAAGTATAATCCCAATGGTTTTCTGTTCGTCATCTATTCTCATTTCTCTGTCATAGTAGTTTACATACATTTGCATTTGCCCAATATCTTGGTGTTTTAATTCACCAATTTTAAGGTCAATGAGTACAAAGCACTTTAATATTCGATTATAAAAAACGAGGTCGATTTTAAAATGTTTTTCATCAAAAGTTATTCTTTTTTGCCGTGCCACAAACGTAAACCCTTTGCCCAGTTCTAACAAAAAATGTTCTAATTTACCAATGAGTTTTTGCTCTAATTTATTTTCAGAATAAACAGATTTGTCTGGTAAGCCAAGAAATTCTAAAATATAGGGGTCTTTGATTAAATCTCTTGGGGTTTCGATAAACTGCCCTTTTGTAGAAAGTTGCAGAATTTCGGCTTTATTTCTACTCAAAGAAAGCCTTGTATATAAAGCGGTATCAAATTGCCTTTGCAGTTCTTTTAAGCTCCAATTGTTGTTGTAGGCTTCTATTTCGTAGAATTTCCTTTCTTGAATATCCGTAATTCTCATCAACTTTAAGTAATGCGACCAACTTAATTTGAATTCAGCAGACGGTTTCTGCTGAATTTGATAGGCAAGAAAGAAGTTTCTCATTTGCCTTAAATTAGTCTCTGAAAAGCCCTTACCAAAATCTGTTGTTAGGCGTTGAGAAACGTCATAAAGTAGCTGTTTTCCATAATCTGCCCTTTCTTTTCCGTTTTGTTCTTCTTCTACAATCATTCTGCCGATTTCAAAATAAGTAATCACCATTATATGATTTACCGATTGAAGTACTTTAGCGTGGGCAACTTTTACTAAGTCAGAAATATTTGAGATTAAGCTATCGATGTTCATCATTTATCTTGGCAAAAATTGATTGATAGAAATATTGTCTTTAATGGAGTTTAATAGTTTTCGGTTGTCTTTGCCCAATTCTTTCCTTTATTTAAGGCCAAAATTAGCATCGTTAGGGTCAGGATTATTGTTTATTTTAACTTTTGCTTCTTTCGGCATTTGTATATTCATTTCGGTTAAGTTGAA
>JAYWHL010000459.1:0-7164 GCA_043777715.1 Cytophagaceae bacterium
GCTGCTCACCTAATTGCTTCGTTTGGAACACAAGAACTCATTGATACTTATGTTCCTAAAATGCTTTCGGGCGAGTGGGGCGGTACAATGTGTTTGACAGAGCCACAAGCGGGAAGTTCTCTATCGGACGTTGTAACATCGGCCACACCACAGGCCGACGGTACGTATAAAATAAAAGGACAAAAGGTATTTATTTCGGCAGGAGACCACGACATTACTGACAATATCGTGCATTTGGTTTTGGCCAGAATAGATGGCGCTCCAAAAGGCACAAAAGGGATTTCGTTGTTGGTAGTGCCCAAAAACAGAATCAAGGCCGATGGCACTTTAGAGTCTAACAACGTTACCCCAATGGGCGTATATCACAAGATGGGCCAAAAAGCCACGCCCGCTATGCACCTAGGGTTCGGCGATAACGACGATACCATTGGCTACATGGTTGGCGAGCCAAACAAAGGCTTGAAATATATGTTTCAGATGATGAACGGTGCCCGTTTGGGTGTTGGAATGGCTGGGGTTTATATCGGTTCGGCGGCTTATTATGCTTCGTTGCAATATGCCAAAGAACGTCCACAGGGTCGTAAGTTAAACGACAAAGACGTGAACGATGCCCAAACCATGATTATCAATCACCCTGATGTTCGTAGAATGTTGTTATCGCAAAAAGCATTTGTTGAAGGCGGACTTTCGTTTATTACCCAATGCCATAAATACGCCGATTTGATGCACGTTTCGGAAGATACCGACGAAAAAGCAAACCTTGACGCTCTTTTAGAATTATTGACTCCTGTGGCCAAAACCTTTGGTGCAGAGGCAGGTATTGCATCTGTAAACCAAGGTGTGCAAGTATTGGGTGGCTATGGCTACACCGAAGATTTTTTGTTGGAGCAAATGGCCAGAGACGTAAGGATCATGTCTTTGTATGAAGGCACAACGGGCATACAATCACAGGCGTTGCTAGGCCGCCAAATACCAAGAAATGGCGGAAAAGGAGCAATACTTTGGGGACAAGAGGTAATGAAAGACGTTTCGGCTGCTGAAACCTTCGACGAATTGAAACCTTATTGCGAATTGATGAAAAAAGAACTTGGTCGCTTCCAGCAAGTAACCATGCACCTTTTGGGTGTTGCGGGCAAGGGAGATATCGAAGTGTTTTTGTCTGATGCAACCCTGTTTATGGAATTATTCGGAATATTGAATGTTTCGTGGCAATGGCTAAAATTGGCAACCGTAGCCAAGCAAGCTATGGTAATGGGCAATCCAGAAGGCGAAGAAGCCCTTTTTTATGAGTCTAAGGTACATACTATGAAATACTACTTTCATTACGAATTGCCAAAAACCAAAGGTTTAGCCACTAGATTGATGGACACCACGGTTTTGACTACCACAATGGAGGCCGAACTGGTGCTGTAATTAGCTCCTGATAAAATTAATCAAAAAATCCCTTTCAGTACTGAAAGGGATTTTTTGATTTAAATCAAGTCTTCTCGCATGGGGCTGAAAACGTCAATTAATAAACCATTCTCTAGGCAAACCACGCCATGGGGTGTGTTGGGCAAGGCAAAATAAACATCGCCTTCGCTCAAAATTTTCGTTTCTTGGCCTATCTTTACCTCAAACTTCCCCTTGGCCACATAGCTTATTTGTTTGTGTGGGTGGCTATGAAGCGTACCTACCCCACCCTGTTCAAAAGCCACTTTTACCAACATAAGGTCTTGGTCGTAAGTCATAATCTTGCGTTTTAGGCCATTGCCAATATCTTGCCAAGGCAAATCGTCATCATTTATTAATGGTTTTTCAAAAATATTCATTTGGTTGGTAACGTTATGGTTATAATATCTTCCAATTTATACATTCGACAAAATAAGTAAGTAGCCCCACCTAATCCTCCCCAGTAGGAAGGACTTATAAACCGCACGTTATCAGGCATTTATAAAAAAGGATAACAGGGATTATTCTCTTTGGACTACTTACAAATGTAAAGAAACAAAAACCATAAGTGTTTGATATTCAGTTTTTTTATAATTATTCATTTTATCATCTTCAATTAATCCATTTTATTTTTATGAAAAATCTACTTCTGTTTTCTTTCTTTTGTTTGTTAGGGCTTAGTGCCTGCAAGACCAACGAGGCCGACCCCACCCTAAACCCAGATAACTGTGTGTTGAACAAAGTGGTGTTTTCTGGCACCGATTACAACGAATTTATTTACGATAGCAAAGGCTTGATGATTACCCTTCAAAAATACATTGCTAACAAAAAAGATGCCTTTGTGAGTAATACTTATGATACCGATGGAAAAATTATTGCTCAAAAACTTACAGACGCCACCGAGGTAAAATATATTTATAATGGCTCGGTATTGACAAAAGTACAGTTTAGCGATGATTCTAAGTTAGTTATTGCCGAATACGCCATGAGTTTTGATGCCAATGGGCGAATCAGTAATATCAAAATGCAAAACACAAAAGGTTCGTATTTATATTATGAAAACTATGCCTCGGCTTTTAGTTATGATGCCAATGGCAATTGTATCAAAATAGACCTTTCTGACGAAAAAGGAAGAGTAATTTCGAGAACAGAGTATAGCGAATTTGTGGCTGTGAGGTCTCATTTTCTTAAATACAAAAACTTGTACTTCGACCCCCTGAACGATTTGATTAGTAATCTTTCGTTGGCGGGGCCTTATAAATTTCCAGTTACATCGGCCAACCGTGTCAAAACCTACTCTACTTACGATAATCGGAATGTTTATACAGGGGTTTTTGTACTTTTGTCAGATTTTTCTATAACCCGAAACCCTAATTTAAGCGGTATGATGAAAGAGCGAGTAAGCAACGGCAAAACCACCACGTATGAATATAGTGGCTGCCAGTAAAAATTTAGTATGAAAAAATTTGTTTTAAAAATTTCCCTTTTTTTAGTCATTTTATGGATGTTAGTCTCTGGCTTTCAGTATGTTATAGACAAAGGCTTACAAAAAAGCACCGTTGGCGAGTACAAAGAATGGAACGATATTATCAAGGCTCGTATCAACGCCGACCTCATCGTGCAGGGGTCGTCTAGGGCGTGTTTTCATGTTTCGCCTTATGTTTTAGATTCGGTCTTACAGCTAAATACCTATAACTTGGGCCTTAATGGCTGGGCTTTTCAGATGCAGTATTACCGATTGTTACTCTATCTAAAACACAACAAAAAGCCAAAGTATCTTATTCAAAACGTTGATCATTCTACACTCAATAAAAATACAGAGTTGTTTGGCCACAACCAGTTTTTGCCCTATTTGGCTTCGGACATTATACAAACGGCAGTTGCCCCGTACATGGGCGTGGACTGGAAAGATATTTATATTCCGATGTATAAGTACCGAAGCAATGATTCGCTGGTTTTGCTTGGTTTGCAAGAATATTTGGGAAAATCGGGAGGAAATAATGGTAAATACAAAGGTTTTTTGGCCAAAGATAAACTGTGGGAAACCTCGTTTAGGCAACACCAAGCCGCTAATCCAAGCGGAATTAGAACGGTGGTAAATCCCGAAAATCGTTTACTTTTTGAACAATATCTCAAGCTATGCAAGGCTCAAAATATACAAGTAATTTTTGTTTATACCCCAGAATATATAGAAGCTCAACGGCTAATTATTAACAGGGATTCGATAAATACCATCTTCAAAAACTATGCTTCAAGTTATAAAATTCCATTTCTTGACTATTCAAAAGATGCCATCTGTTTAGATACCGTCAATTTTTATAACTCTCAACACTTAAACAAAATTGGCACACAAAAATTTAACACAAAATTGGCTCAAGACCTAAAGGCATATATGAAATAACAAACGAATTTTGTTTTAGGCTTTGTGCATAACCTCCGATAACAAATTCCCCTATTTCAACAAATCTACGATTGCTTTCTCTACTTTTTCAAAACCAAAACCTTGATAAACGGCCTGCATCAGGGTCGTAATTTGCTCGTTACAAAGGTTACCAATGCTGCCTTCGTGGGTATGGTTTAGGTTTCTATTGGGTTGATACGTCCCTTGGGCTATTTCTTGGCCAATGCGTTGATAGGCTTCTCTAAAGGGTACACCCTCTAGCACCATTTCGTTTACTCGCTCCACCGAAAACAACAAATCGTATTTTGAATCCTCCAAAATGCCCTCCTTCACTTTGATACCAGATAACATAAAGTGGCTGATTGTTAAACAGTTAAGGATTTCGTCGAAGGCAGGCATCAGAATTTCTTTGAGCAATTGCATCTCTCTGTGATAGCCCGAAGGCAGATTACTCATGGCCATCATTACTTCGTTGGGCAGGGCTTTGAGGCGGTTGGTTTTGCCCCTTAGCAACTCGGCCACGTCTGGGTTTTTTTTATGGGGCATTATACTACTGCCCGTGGTCATGGTGTCGGGCAGGGTAACAAAGCCAAAATTTTGAGAATTATACAAACAGATATCCATAGCCATTCTTGACAGCGTAGAGGCCACCTGGGCAATGGCCGAACAAGCCACTTGCTCGGTTTTGCCCCTACTCATTTGGGCATAAACCACGTTGTAGTGCAAGTGTTCAAAGCCCAGTAGTTGGGTGGTCATGGTTCGGTTTAATGGAAACGACGACCCATAGCCCGCCCCACTGCCCAGGGGGTTTTTGTTGGCCAATCGATAGGCCGTTTGGAGCATATCCATATCATCGACAAGGGCTTCGGCATAAGCTCCAAACCAAAGCCCAAACGACGACGGCATGGCAATTTGCAAATGGGTATAGCCTGGCAACAGTACGTTTTTGTGTTGGTTACTCAAACCAATCAACACCTCAAAAAGGGCTTGGGTGGCCTGTGCTACTTCTTGTAGTTTGGCACGAGTATAGAGTTTTAAATCAACGAGTACTTGGTCGTTTCTTGAACGTCCTGCATGAATTTTTTTGCCAATTTCGCCCAAACGTTGAGTCAATAATAATTCTATTTGCGAATGTACGTCTTCTACGTCCTCTGCTATTACAAAGTTACCCGCCTTTATTTCTTGATAAATGGTCTTTAATTCTTGCTGAATTTTACTTAATTCAAAATCTTTCAACAAACCAATACTTGCCAGCATTTGGGTATGTGCCAGCGAGCCTTGGACATCGAACTCGGCCAAAAAAATATCTAATTCTCTGTCTCTACCAACAGTAAAAGCCTCTATTTGTGCGGCGGTATGTACGCCTTCTTTTTGCCAAAGTTTCATGTTTTTTAAAAGGATAATCTTGGTCTTTTCCCTCGGTCTGTGGCACACCTACGGTATCTACACAGAATTGGTTAAAAGTCCTTCTCCTTTGGAGAAGGGTTGGGATGAGGCAAAAAAGCAGATTTTAGTCGAAAAATGGCCTTTTTCGCCTCTCCCCCTGCCCCCTCTCCAAAAGAGAGGGGGAACTTGAAAGGTCTTTAAGTAATTGATTTTAAGAACTTTAAGAATCTGTGTATGTACTATTAGGTGGCACACAGACCGAGGGAGCGCCATGCCACAAGGATTGTTAAGGAAAGCTGGTTTGAGTAATTAATAACTAGACATTTATTTTTAAAATGCTTAATCATTCAGACAATAGTCTCTTTCATTCTTTCAATTTCAGATTTAAGTAATTGATTTTGTTCTGCCAATAAGCCAATCACACGGTCTTTTTCAGCTAATAGCATATTTATCAATTCCCTATCGGTTGTGTTTACAATGTTTTGGTTATTTTGGGCATTATCATTAATACTATTTTGTACTGTGACACCGTACAAACTATTTATTATTTCTTCCGTTGTTTTGTTTACTGCTTTTGCAATTTTAGGGATATGTTCCATTTTTAGATTTTGTTTTCCGTTCTCTATTTTGTTATAGGTAGATTGATGAATATCCATGAGCATACCCATTATTTCTTGTGAATATCCTACTGAATCTCTAATTTTTCTCAGGGCGGAGTTTAATTCTTTCATTGGCGGAGTTTAATTTGTGGTTATAGCATCATTTGGGTAAATATATGTATAGTTTTTGAAAAAGAGCAATTATATTCTTTTTTTGAATAATTTTATGATAAAATCAAATAACATAATATAGGGATTTCGATTAGTTTTACAATGTTAGTTGCAACAAACAAAAGGACGAAGCCGAAAAACCTTTTTAAAAAATAGAGTAGGCTATTAATTCATTAAATTGTTCAAAACATGAAAAAACAAATTTAAAATGTTGGCTTTATTTGGATGTTTTTCATCTTACTTTCTTGTAATGAAAATCCTTCGACGGTCTTACCTAGCAATGCAGATGTGAATGAGATAGTAATACAAAAAACGGATAAAATTACTATTTATAAAGTTACAAACTTGAACTTAACCCAAGAGGTACGTCAAGCCCTTATTAGTTCTATGGAAGAAGTGCAAAAAATGGCAGAAGCCCAAAATATTAAAAATGTTAGTATTGAATCTTTTGATTTTGATAATCTCTACAAAAGTGTAGTAAATGGTGTTGTTGGAGAAAGTTTTAGCGTTAATTACAAAGGGGCGAGTGAGGCTAAAATAGCTTTCGCAGTTTTTAGAGAAAATGACCAACCTCTAATCAATCCAACCCTTATTAGCGTAAGAGCTGGTAAAAATATAGAATATGGTTTGGTGCAAACGGGGGATAGAGTTATTTTTGAAAAAAATAATGATGAAGTAAGGAGTGTTCGGATGAATATAAACACTCCCAATCAGACTGGAAAAATTACTGGGTGTGGTAATGCAGTAGCCCTTTGTATCCAAGATGCGTATTCAAATCATGGGTGGGGATCTGTGTATGTTTTCTTACAAACTCTAGCTTTACCACAGACAGGAGCTGCCATAGCCGCCGCCTGTGCCATTAAAAATTGTACTTAAAGACGAGATAAATCGTAGTGTATGCCTGACACGCCTGTTCTATTATGATAATAAGGCGTGCCAGGCATAATTGAAAACAAAAGATTAATGTCGTTATCAAACTTAACCTTAAAAAACGCTGATATGCTACAAAAAAAAGGATTTTACTACCTCTTTATTTTCGTGCCATTATTTACAATGATTGTATTTACGAAAATTACTTTGATTAATGCAAATATTTTTATGATTGGGTTGTTGCTATATGTGTTTGTATATCATCCTTATATATCAGGTAAAAGATTAGTAGCACTCAAAAGCATC
>JAYWHL010000460.1:0-7123 GCA_043777715.1 Cytophagaceae bacterium
ACAACCGTTACCGTAAAAGTTACGACTTCGTTTACGCTTGGGGCAATTTTACTTACGGCTTTTGTCAAACTCAAATCAATGCGTTGCACTGTAAAAGTAGCCGCATCGGTATCGTCTTGGCCATCGTCTGTACCTGTATTTGGTTGAGAATCAGGGTCAAACTGGTCGGTAGCCGTAACTTGGGCTTTGTTTACCACCGTTCCATTTTGTGGAGCTGTGGCAGCGGTTGGTAAAACTTTGGCTTTGAAAGTCAATAACACACTATTTCCAACAGGAATGCTTAGTCCTGTTTTGGTTAATGTACCAGCCGTATTTGTAAAATCGGTTGAAGAATCAAATTGCAAACCTGCTGGCAACACATCGCTTACGGCAACACCCGTGGCAACTGATGGCCCAGCGTTACTTACCTCAATGGTATAAGTTACGATGTCGCCCACATTTGGCGTAGCATCAGATATTATTTTGGTTAAACTTACATCAGCTTGTTGGCCACCAATGGTTACACCTCCCGTATCGTCTTGGCCGTCGGCTGTTCCTGTATTTGGTTGAGAATCAGGATCAAACTGATCGGCAGTGCCTACTTCGGCACGGTTGGTAATGCTTCCACTTTGGGTTACTCTTGCCAAAAACGTTTGGCTCACACTTCCACCTACTGGAATACTAAATGGCGTGGTTGAGGTCAGCGTACTGGTATTATTAGCCAAATTTGTACTGCTAATAAAAGCCAAACCTGCTGGCAATACGTCTTTTATGGTTACACCCGTGGCCACACTTGGCCCTGCATTGCTTACTGTAATTGTAAATGTAATGGTTTCGCCAACGTTTGGATTAGTTTTAGAAACCGTTTTTACCAAACTCAAATCAGCCTGTTGAGCCGTTAGTGGGGCATCGTCTTGGTCGTCTTGGCCGTCGGCTGTGCCTGTATTTGGTTGAGAATCAACATCGCCTTGGTCAGCTTTCGACACCTCCGCTTTGTTATTTATCAATCCTGCCGTAGTTACTTTAGCTAAGAAGTTAAAGGTAGCCACGCCATTCAAGGGAATACTTGCCACTTGGCCTGTGAGGGTATTGCCCACAATCGTCAAAGTACCGCTACTCACAAAAGTCAGTCCTGTTGGTAATACGTCTTTAACTTCAATGTTGGTAGCCGTGTTTGGCCCTTTGTTGGTTACCGTGATGGTATAAGTTACGTTATCGTTTACGTTTGGCGTAAGGTTACTAACCGATTTTTGGAGTTCTAAATCCGCTCTTGTGTCAAGGCTTACGGGTGTTGGTGTGCTGCTTGGTTGGTCTAAGGTTGGACCATTGTTCGATACATCGCTTACGTTTGGCCCACCTGTTGCTGGGCTTCCTGTGGCAATGGCATTATTAAAAAACTGCCCGTCATTGTTTGGCCCTTTCGAGCCATTTAGTTTAACGTTTACTGTAAAGCGTACAGTCTTGGTAGCATTTACCGCCAACGAAGCCGTGCCTGTTAATAAATTAGAATTGGCGGCATTCGTTCCCAAAAAGTTAGTACCGTTGGCATCGGCGGCGTTGTTGGTATTGCTAACGCCTGGGCTAAGAATCGTGTAGGTTACAGGACTAGGAAAAACCGTTGAAAGATTATCTGTGGCCTGCACGTTATTGAGGGCGACATTACCCGTATTTCTGATTAGAAACTCGTAGGTAATGTCATAACTGCCATCTGTTTTTAGGGTGGGCGTACCGATTAATGTTTTGCTTATGGCAATTCCTGCATTGCTTAGGGTTACAGGCGTAGGATTATTTTCGTTGGTTTCGTTCGGAATCCCATTACCATTGGGGTCAATGGCCGTTTGGTCGCCATTGTTAGAAATATCGTCTGGTACGGCCACACCGCTAGGGTCTAGGGCAGAGGCCGTAGCCGAGTTATTAAACAAAGTTTGGGTACTCCCGTTTAAGTTTACTCTTACCAAATAAGTGATGGTTCTGGTCGAACCTGGAGCAAGGCTAGAAGCCGAACCATTCAATAAATTAAAGTCTGAACCACCGTTATAATTTGGGCTATTGGCCACCAAAGGAGACGTAGCCGAAACATTAGAAACTGTAAATGTTAATGGCGATGGATAGGTAATATTCAGTTTATCAGTTACTTGTACGTTGTTTAAGGCAACGTTACCCATGTTTCTTACATTTACTGTATAGGGTACGTCGAAAACACCAGGGGTAATCAATACAGGCGTTCCTGCCGATTTTGAAACACCAATTACGCCGTTCAAAATCGTTACGGGTGTTGGTTCGTTTTCGCCAATTTCTCTTGGGTTGGTATTATTGTTAGGGTCTATCTGATTACTACCTCCGTTATTAGAATCATCAGCAGGCGATTTTGTACCATTTGGTCCATCAGCCGTTGCTCTGGCGGTGTTGTTAAACAAAGTTTGTGTACTGCCATTCATCGAAGCCCGAACTGTAAACGAAATCGTTTGGCTTGCTCCTACGGCCAAGGTACTGGTACTGGCGTTCAAGAGGTTAGCATTGGCTTTACCGTCAAAAGTTCCGTCAATGGTCAATGGCGAAGTCGTTGATTTTGCCGTTACATTATACGTAATTGGTGCGGGGAAGGTCGTATTAAGATTATCAGCAACTTGTACGTTGGTTAGGGCTACGTTGCCCAAGTTTCTTACCACCACGGTATAGGTTACGTCATAAACACCCGTACTGATTTTAGTAGCTGCCCCTGCACTTTTGGCAATACCAATCACAGGATTATCGCTACAAGCCACCGTTACGTTTTGGGTAACTTTACATTCTTTAACATCAAAAACGATTTTATTTTGAGCATCTCTAACAATCAAACCATTTACGTCTCTTCTTGGCAACCAAAAAGTATCTCTTACAGCCACTTGGTACGTACCATTGGCAATGTTTCCAAAAATATTAGACGTTTGGTAAGTACCGTTATTGAAGGCATACATCAGCGTACGGTTGTTGGCAATACTGGCGTTTACAGTTACACGGCCAGTGCCAGAACCTCCCAAGCAAGTTACGTCCACGGCGTTGATTACTGGAATGGGTCTTATCGTTACATCAACCTCATCAAAACTTCCGCATGGACTTCCGCCCACCGTCCATCTAAATGTATAAGTTCCTGCAACCAAACCTGTTACGGTAGTTGTGGCCGAATTTGGATTTACAAAATTAGCTACCGAAGGGCCTGAAATCCTTGTCCATACGCCCGTGCCAACGGTTGGGGCTATGCCCGCCATTGTTACGGTTTCGTTCGAGCAAAACGTAAGGTTTGGCCCTGCGTTGGCGTCAGAAGGTTTGGTTACCACATCAACCTTAACATCATCGGTACTTGGCGTACAGGCCGTACCCGTTGATATTGTCCATCTAAACACATAACTTCCTTCGCCAGGCACGAGTGCTTGGGTATTGGGGTCGTTTGGATTAACGAAAGCAGTACCCGCTGGACCAGAAATTTGAGTCCAAGTTCCCGTTCCAGAAGCTGGGGTGTTTCCTGCAAGCATCACGGGTTGAAGGCTACAAACGGTTTGGTCTAAACCTGCGTTTGATAAAGACGGTAAACCGTCATTTTTGATAATAACGGTGTCTCTGCTGATACATAATCCACTTTTGATATAATATTCAAAACGATAAATACCAGGCGATAAACTTTGAGCCACTACCGCTGGAACGGTTGGCGGCTGGGGTGTCAATACAGAAAAAGGCCCAGCCACCTGCGACCATAATACGGTTTCGGCTGCAGTTCCTGCATTCCCAGTCAAAACAACTGACGTTACGTTACAAAGATTACGGTCTATACCTGCATTGGCCACGGTTGGGGCAGGTTTTGGCACGGTGATAACTACATCGTCTATGCTAGGCGTACAAACCGTTGATGGGCCATTTGAGATAGTCCACCTAAAAGTATAAGTATTTGGGGCGGTCAGGCCCGTGATTTGAGTATTGGGTTGGGCAGGGTCAAGGATTGCCACGCCTGCCGTTGGGCCTGCGGTTTGAGTCCATTTTCCGATACCTACCACCGCCGTATTGGCATACATTCTGATATTTGGCGGACAAGCATTTAGCGAATCTCTACCTGCATTGGCTACGGTTGGAGTTTGATAATTATTGATACGTACTTGGTCACGGAGTTCGCAAGTTCCGTTGGTTATTTTCCATTCTAATAAAAACAGGCCATATTTTGCCGAAGCAGGAAAAGTAAAATTAGAGGTTGGGCTTGCCGTATTTGAAAAAGCACCTTGAGGCGAATTAGGAAACAATTGAGACCATGACCCCGAACCTGACGTAGGGGTATTGGCTGCCAAAACTGTTGAATTTTGGTCGCAAATGTCTTTATCTGTTGCCGTTGGAACGGTCGTAGCAGCACTAATTACCACCGAAACCGTATTGTTTGAGGCCGTACAACCCGTGGCACTGGGGTTTAGGTTTAGGTTATATCTAAACACATAAGTACCTGCCGCAAAAGAGCCTCCGCCCACACTGGCAATCGCACCCGTATTACCCGACTGGGTAACAGTGGGCGTGGCAGGGCCACTCACAAATGCCCACGTACCCGAAAGGCCATTGCCTGATAAATTTACAGAATTGGCCGCACAAAGATTTTGTGTTGGCCCTGCATAAGCAAATTCTTGAACAAAAATATCAATATCATCAAAGGTAGTTGCACAATTTGCAGCTCCCGAAACCGTCCATCTCAATTTATAATTACCTGTTCTTAAATTACTGACCGTTGCATTGGGATTGGTTACACTACTGAATACTGGCGTTGATGGGGCTGTACCTACCAAACTCCACGTACCTATGCCAATGGCTGGTGTATCGGCAGAAATACTCGTACTTAGTGTCGCTCCACCGTTTGAAGTTCCACAAACTACTTTATTTGCCAAAGGAATATTGGCTACACTTGGTGGGGCATTAACCACAATGTTGGTACTGGCCGAACCTGTGGCCGCACAAACACCTTGAGCATCAGTCCAAGTAAATGTATAATTACCTGGCACTAAATTACTTACTGTAATATTCCCAGTATTTACGTTAGGAGAATACACCACATCACCTGGGCCAGCAGTTTGTGTCCAAGTACCTGTGCTTGGCGTTGCCGAAAGGCTGGCCGTTGTTCCACAAAGCGATTGGTTGATTTGTGAGGTAATGGCAACCGCTGCCGCACTTGACTTTACCGTTATCTGAACCGAATCAGCAAAAGAACATTGATTCAGGTTATCAGAAACAGTATAATAAACTACATAATTGCCAGGAATCAATCCCGACATCGTAGTAGTTGGTTGGGTACTTGCACTAAAAGTTGGAGCAGTTCCCGTTGGGCGGGTTGTAACTGTCCATCTTGCCGTTGTGCCATTAATCAAGGTGTTGGGCGTGGCACTCAAAACGGTTGAGGTTGTACCTGCCGTCAAACATCTGTCAGGGCCTGCATCTACTTCTCCTGGTCCTGCGGTATTGTTTGTTGTAACAATAATAACATCAGCCGACGACGGACACTGAAGAGCAGGATTTGGATTAATAGGCCCGCTCAACGTCCATCTAAAGGTATAAGAAGTATTAGGCAAAAAGTTCCGAATCAAAGTTACGTTAGAGGTAGGCGAAACAATGGTTGGAGCAGCCTGATTAGCAGGATTTGGCACAAACGTCCACATACCCGTTTCGCCAGCTCTTGGAGCATTGGCTCTTAGGGTTGCTGGCGTATTGAAACAAACTCCTTGGTCGGCACCGGCATTGGCAGTTGGCGGGGCAGCCACGGTTATCATCACGTCCTTTTGTTTGGGGGCACAGGCCGTTCCAGCCCCTGGCACTGTCGAACTATTGGTTATAATCCACCTAAACACATACACCCCAGGCACTAAGCCCGTTACTTGTGTTGCACGGTCGTCTCGGTTGGCAATGGTTGGCGTATTAGGCCCCGACACAAACGACCAACGGCCTTTACCTTCGGTAACGTTGTTTAAGATATTACCATTCAAAGCAGTTTGCGATGTACTACATTGCAACACTTGGTCTGTTCCAGGGTTAGGTTGTTGGGGAGTTCTTGAAACATTAATCCTGACATCGGCAAAGGCATTCGTACAACCCGAACCTGTAACCGCATTTCTATAAAATCTTACCACATAAACGCCAGCAGTATCCAAACCTTGAATACGCTGTGGGCTACCCGTGGCTGTAAAAATACCCGTTTGAGTGGTTGGCCCACTCAAAATTTGATAGGTTGTTGATGAGCCACCTGCCGCAGTAAAGGCAACATCATAAAAATCAATATTACAAGCCAAGTCTATCGTACTTGGGCTAATACTGATAGAAGGTGGCGTGTTATAATCTATCGTCATATTGGACGTAGAAGTACAACCCGTTGTTGGATTGGTAACTGTATAGCTAAAAGTGTATGTTCCTGTGCCGTTCAAACCTGTTACGGTTGTGGTAGGCGAGGTAGAGGAGGTAATCGTGGCAGTAGTTGGGCCACTTACTTGCGCCCATTTTACGGTTTCTCCTGCATAAATTGGGTTATTACCCGTGAGCGTAGCCGAGGTTCTGGCATCGCAAAAAGTTTGACTAGCGGCAAAAGCCCCCGTGGCATCTTGCGTAGGCGGTGGCACCACCACTGTTACCAACTGCGAGCCACTAGCACAAGGCCCAACCACCGTCCATCTAAACGTATAAGTGCCAGGCTGTAAATTAGAAACGCCTGTAATATTATTATTTACCGCAGCAATCGTTGGGTTGCTAGGGCCATCTACCAAACTCCATGTACCAATCTGCCCACCCGAGCCATTTCCTCCTGCCGAACCTCTAAGGGTTGTGCTGGCATAGGTAGAATAACAATTACCGATAGGGTCGGCGGTGGCGGTTACGGGCGTTACTCCTCCGTAGTTATTAACAATTACATCATCAAAAGTTGAACAAGTTTTAGAAATACTTGAACCGTCTGGCAAGATTGTAGAAATCACTCTACTAATCGTCCAACGCAAAGTACTAGCACCAATACTGGTAGGTGGTGTAGTTATGGTTGATGTACCCGAATTGGTTGTGGTTACAGAAAGCCCTGCGTTGTTTGCTCCAACGATAGTCCAAAGTCCACTTTCGCCATTGGCAGTTTGAGGCGTATTGGCTGCCAAACTTCTCGTTCCTG
>JAYWHL010000461.1:0-2569 GCA_043777715.1 Cytophagaceae bacterium
GCAAACGTAGGGTTCTGAACTTGTTTCAATCGCATTTTCAAAAAGTCGATGTTCCCATCTTTTTTCGATTTTTCGGTAATCAATTACGCTACCAATAAATAAATCTGACGAATTTTTTTGATTGAGAATCAGTTTTACGAAAACCCATATAGATTGTATTATTTCAAGTATTTTTTCTTGTGTTGTTTTAGTTTGCGGGACAGGTTTTGAGTTTGTATCAATGCAAGTTTCTACCAATTGATAAAAGATAAAATTCTTACAAATCAAATATCCCCTTACGAGTTCAGTTTTTTGTGTTTCTGAATCTGTTTCATTGACCAAAAAATCTTCTTCAAAACCATTTATTAGCTCATATACCAAATTGATTCCGCTCATATTTCTTTCCTTTCTTTTATTTCTCTAAATTTACATTATAATTATTACACGAGAAAACTTACCAAATGCAGCAATATCACGATTTGTTGCGTCATATTTTAGAAAATGGCGTAAAAAAAGAAGACCGAACAGGTACTGGCACGTTGAGTGTTTTTGGGTATCAGATGCGGTTTAACCTTGCCGAAGGTTTTCCTTTGCTTACCACCAAAAAAGTTCATACTAAATCTATCATTCACGAATTACTTTGGTTTCTGAAAGGCGACACCAATATCGCCTATCTCAAAGAAAATGGGGTAAGTATTTGGAACGAATGGGCAGACGAAAACGGAAATCTAGGGCCAGTTTATGGCAAACAGTGGCGGTCGTGGGAAGGTGCAAATGGGGAGGTAATAGACCAAATTACGGAGGTAATAAAACAAATAAAAACCAATCCCGACAGTAGGCGAATGATGGTAAGTGCTTGGAATCCAGCCGATATATCAAAAATGAAGCTACCTCCTTGCCATGCTCTTTTTCAGTTTTATGTGGCCAACAATAAACTCTCTTGCCAATTATATCAACGCTCGGCAGATGTGTTTTTGGGTGTGCCTTTTAATATTGCGAGTTATGCTTTATTAACCGAGATGATAGCCTCGGTTTGTGGGTTGGACATAGGAGAATTTGTTTGGACGGGCGGCGATACCCATTTGTATATCAACCACTTAGAACAAGCAAACCTCCAGTTGAGTCGGAGTTTTAGGCCATTACCCACGCTACAAATCAATCAAAATGTCAAAGATATTTTTGCTTTTAGTTATGATGATATAAGCATTCAAAACTACGACTCCCACCCAGCCATCAAAGCACCAGTGGCTGTTTGATTTTACTTCAATAAAACAAGGGCGTTAAATACCCCAAGGCAAAGCGAGTTTAAATTGCTTGACCTTCAACAAAAAAATAAATTATAAATGACAAAAAATAATAAAGTTTTAGCATGGATTTTACTTTCGTTTTTGGCTCTGATTTGGGGAAGTTCGTTTATATTAATGAAAAAAAGTGTAGAGATTTTTAGTATCGAACAATTGGCGACCATCAGAATTTTTTCGGCTTTTCTTTTTTTTATTCCTGTTATTTTGCTCAATATCGGCAAATTACCGAGTGCCAAACAATGGTTTTACTGTTTTTTGTCAGGGCTTTTGGGTAATCTTCTTCCAGCTTTCTGCTTTGCTTTTGCCATAACAAAAATCAATAGTTCGGTGTCGGGCGTTTTAAATTCGCTCACGCCCATTTTTACACTCATTGTTGGGGCTTTGTTTTTTAGTAATAAAATTTCTAGGAATCAATTTTTCGGAATGCTTTTGGCCTTTTCAGGTTCGGTAATTTTGGTTTTGGCCAAATCTTCTGGTTTTTCTTTAGATTTTAATGCTTATTCTTTTTTAATTGTTTTGGCAACTATCATGTATGGTTTTAACTTAAACATTATCAAAAAATATTTGAACGATGTACCGCCCATTATGCTAACGGCCTGTGTGTTATCAAGTGTTGGGATTATTGCTGGGATTATTTTATTTAGTGGAAATTTTATTGAAATTGCCCAACGACCAGAAGCCAAAATTCCTTTGATTTATACGCTTATTCTTGGAATAATTGGTTCGGGTTTAGCCACCGTTATTTTTAACTGGGTTTTGCAAATTACGAGTCCTGTTTTTAGTAGTTCGGTTACCTATCTTATTCCGATTGTTGCTATTTTTTGGGGAATTATCGACGGCGAACAGCTTTTTTTACAACACTATGTAGGTATCGTTTTTATTCTTTTGGGCGTATTTTGGGTTAATAAAAAATAAAAAAATATGAAAGCATCTGTAAACCAAGGACTTAGTTTTGAAACTGAATTTATCAATCAAAAACCATTTCTCAATAATGAGTTTTTTGAATGGGATTTGTTAGAATACGAAAAAGGGAAATTTAATATTATTCACGATGCTATCTCGTATAAAATCGAAATTTTGCAGATTCAAAGGGAATCCAAAACCGTAGAAATGTTATTTAACAAGCAAAAGGTTACGGTGGCTTTGCATGATAAATTTGACCTATTATTACAACAAATGGGCATTGATGTTACCAAAAGTGCAAAAATAAACCACTTGAAAGCACCCATGCCAGGGCTAATTGTTGAAATTAAAGTTAGCGTTGGCGACCAAGTAGAAAAAGGGGA
>JAYWHL010000462.1:0-2567 GCA_043777715.1 Cytophagaceae bacterium
TCGGTCAGGGCATGAAAAGTATCCCAAAGGGCATTGTTATTGGCCGAGGCCACATTGCCAGCGGCTTTCCACTCATCTTGTATTTTTTTGAGGGCTTCAAGGCTTGCTTTGTTGGCCACGGGGCTACTTTCGGCACCTTCCACAACTTCTCTTAATCGATTGAGCAATTCGGTTTTTACGCCAAAATTTTTCTCTTTCGATTTTTCAATATCTTTAAAATATATATTTTTTGTTTCTTTAATTTGCTTGTAAAGAGCATCAAATTGCTGCGACTGAGCGTCGGCCTTATAAGCAAAACCCTCTTCTGACTCGTTTTCGGCCAAGTATTGCTCCAAAGCGGCAGCTTTATCTGCATTTCGTTGTTGGTCAAAAATTGGCTTAATTTCTTTCAAAACGGCATCAACTTTCTTAAAAGCACCCATCTGAACATTCTCGGCCTTAATCAAAGCCAACTGCTGTGATAATAAGTCTAGTAAGTCATTTTTTGACAAACCCGAATAATCGGCCACACTTATTTGCTCGGTAATTTCTTCTTCGGCTTGCGTAGCTTCGGCAACCGTACTAATTTCTGAAACTGCCACTGGTGCTACATCATAAGAGGCTTGGATTGGGGTAACTTCGTCTGTAACTACCTGATTTTCAGCAATAATTTCAACAACTGGAATTTCTTGGATTTCAGGTACTGATACCTCTGCCACAACTGCTTGTGTTGCTTGTGTTTCGATGGTTTCTACTTCAATTCCATTTTCGGTACTAATTTCGGCTACTACTTCGGTAGGCTCATCAA
The DNA here is from genome assembly GCA_043777715.1 of Cytophagaceae bacterium. Lineage (GTDB taxonomy): Bacteria > Bacteroidota > Bacteroidia > Cytophagales > Spirosomataceae > JAYWHL01. The sequence continues at coordinate 788 of JAYWHL010000462.1, forward strand.
CAAGACTTTCTTGGGCTTCGTTTACAACTTGTTCCACATTGTTTTCAATCGTTTCTTGGACTTCGGCTAGTGGATTTGTTGTTTCAATAACATTGTCAGTCAGAGGCAATTGTGCCATTGGCTGCTCGGGCATAGCATTTTCTGGTAATTCCATTTCTTCGTTCACAGGGTTGTTGGTTTAAATCTGATAATCTGTTTTATTATCAGAACGTTGCGGGTTCATAAAAACTGCCACAAAAATAACACTTTCGGCCAAGCAATAGGCACGCTTTCTGAAAAACACGATAATTATTTGAAAGCCTAGATTTTCAAAACACTCAAAAATCAAATTTGATTGTTTAGAATAACTCGGATTTTCTTCGTAAAATTGTTTTGATTAGCCGACAAGAGTGAGAAAAGTCTTTGTTCAGTACAGGAATTTAGCTACGAATATTGCTTTCGCAAAGGTGATTGCTGAGCCACCAACCACGGAAATCGGGCAGTCGGATTAGAAACATAAATCTCAAAAAACCAAAACCTATGAAAAAACTAACTTTTGCTTTTGTCCTTTTTACCCAGCTTGCTTTGGCACAGTACAACCCAACGGCTGATAATTTAAAGGCCCGTGAGGCATTCCAAAACGACAAATTCGGGCTTTTTATTCACTGGGGCGTGTATAGCGTTTTGGGCGATGGCGAGTGGGTGATGAACAATCAGGCTATTTCGGCAAAAAGCTATGAAAAAATCCCGAAGTTCTTTAACCCAACGGCCTATAATCCTGAAAAATGGGTAAAAATGGCTAAAAATGCAGGCATGAAGTACATTACCATTACCAGCAAACACCATGACGGCTTTGCCATGTGGGGATCTAAGGTTAGCAAATATAATGTGGTTGATGGCAGCCCATACAGCAAAGATGTTTTAAGGATGCTATCAGAAGCCTGTGAAAAAGAGGGCATCAAACTGTTTTTTTATCATTCGCATTTGGACTGGCATCACCCCGACTATTACCCACGGGGCAACACTGGCCAAAAAGCAGGACGACCAGAAACTGGCAATTTTGACGACTATCTCAAATACATGGATACACAATTGACAGAACTTTTGAGCGGAAATTATGGTAAAATAGCAGGCGTTTGGTTTGACGGTTGGTGGGACCAAGCCACTGCCGAGCATGATAAATCGACAAAGGCTACCAAGATAGACTGGCAATTGAAACGAACTTATGAGATGATTCATAAACTAAACCCTGCTTGTTTGATTGGTAATAATCATCACGTTTTGCCTTTTGAGGGAGAGGATTTTCAGATGTTTGAAAGAGATTTGCCAGGGCAAAATACCTTTGGATACAACACCTACGAAGTAAGCAAATTGCCCCTCGAAACTTGCGAAACTTTGAACGGAGCTTGGGGCTTTCAGCTTTCGGACCAAAGCTATAAAACACCAACGCAACTGATTCATTATTTGGTAAATGCGGCAGGTAGAAATGCCAATTTTTTGCTAAACGTTGGCCCTATGCCCAATGGCGAGATTCAACCAGAATTTATTGAAAGGCTTGAAGAAGTGGGCAAGTGGACCTCCAAAAACGGAGAAAGTATTTATGGCACAAGAGGCGGACCCATTGCTCCGCAAGAATGGGGCGTTAGTACCCAAAAACAAGGAACGGTGTATCTTCATGTGCTGAAAATACCGAGCAATAATATTCTTTTTGTACCTGACTATACGGCCAAAACAACTACGGTTACAGACTTTACGAGCAAAAAAATCTTGAAATTCAAGCAAATCCCCGAAGGACTTTTTG
>JAYWHL010000463.1:0-2563 GCA_043777715.1 Cytophagaceae bacterium
GCGGCTTATTATGCCTCACTAGAATACGCCAAAGAACGCCCCCAAGGCCGAATTATCTCCGACAAAGACGCCTCCAAACCCCAAGTGGCCATTATTAAACATGCCGACGTAAAGCGAATGTTGCTCTTCCAAAAAGCCATTACCGAAGGCTCATTGTCGCTTTTGGTACTTTGCGGTTTGTACAGCGACCTCATACACGTAACCCAAGGCCAAGAGCGTGAAAACTACGAATTATTACTAGATTTGCTCACGCCCGTTGCCAAAAGTTATCCTTCCGAAATGTGTTGTTTGAGTACCTCGGCAGCAGTGCAAATTTTGGGTGGAGCAGGCTACACTACCGACTTCCCCGTTGAACAATTTTACCGTGAGGCTCGCATTCACCCAATCCATGAAGGCACAACCGCCATACATGGATTGGATTTATTAGGCAGAAAAGTTTTGATGAAATCGGGCAAGGCTTTACAACTCTATCTTACTGAAATAGAGTCCACTATCTCCAAAGCCAAAAGCATTGATACCCTAAAAGATAGTGCCGAAAAACTAGAGATATACTTGGCAAAATCTAAGAAAATTACGCTTCACTTATTATCATTAGCCCCACAAGACACAGAAATTTTCTTGGCCGATGCTACACTTTATTTAGAGTTATTTGGCGTTTTGACCATCGGCTGGCAGTGGCTAGTTCAAGCAATTGTTGCCCAAACCGCATTGACAAACGGAGCAGAAGGCACAGAAGCCGATTTTTATCATGGCAAATTGGCCACCCATCGGTATTTTCAAGAATACGAATTGGTAAAAATAGATAGCCTTGTAAAACGCCTTGCCTCGGCTGATAACGTTACGATAGAAATGCAAGCGGCTTGGTTTTAACGGATTAGATTTGATTAGATTTTACAACTCTCAAAGGGTTGTCAAATCTTATACCTATTTTGAAATAGAGAGAATGATTGTTGAAGACGAACAGCAAGGGAAAAACCGTGCCGAATATGGTAAAAAAACATTGCAGGAACTATCAAAACGTCTTACCAAAAAATTTGGCAAAGGGTTTCCTTCTGATAATCTTGGTTCAACTATAATTTGTACGGAAATTCATTTTAAACCACCAAGTCTCAAAGATACCAAGAAACTAAAGTACTCAATTTCGATAACTTGGAGACTTTGTGCCTTGGTGGCTTATTTTAATCCCGTATTAATCATAGAAGAACCATAATCTTGAAAGAATAAAGAAACTTTACATTCTTTATTCAAATTCAATTTCCGCAAGCCCTTTGCGGAAATTCAGTTTATCATGATCGCATTATCTTAAACTTATGCGAATTGAGAATGAAAACGAACGAAACTCCTATGAAATTGAAGCATTTAACAATCAATGGAGTTTGCGAGAATTGGAATAGCTAGTTTGATGCTGGTATCTATGAACGATTGGCATTGAGTAGAGATAAGGAAGCCGTTAAATCCCTTGCTCAAAAAGGACAAGTCATAGAAAAGCCTTCTGCCAAAACCACTCAATACAATTCCTCTACACTACTGATTCCCAGTTCGGTGCAAAGTGTTTGCCAATAGGCCGTTATGGTAGGATTATTTTGTTTTGAGGTGCTGGTTGGCTCAAAGGGCAGAACAAGTTTTACGGCCGCTGTGCCAAGATTGGGCAGGCGGTCGGCCAAGCGTTTGGCATCGGTTTTGGCCATGGCTTCGGCCTGGGCAATGTCTTTGGGCGGATTTACATGAAAGTCCCTTCGTCCATTTCCTTTTACACTCTCTATCATATCTGAAAAAAAGTAGGCTTGTACCTCAAAGCCTTGGCCTGATAGTTGGTCTATAATCCCCAAAGTTGCCTGAATATCAGTGGCTTGGTTGCTAGACGAGCTATTGGTAGCCGCCAATTTTTGCAAAGCCACTTGCCTAAATCGCATTTTTTCTTTTTGTAACGAAAGTTCAAAGGCTGTTTTTATAGCCTCGGCGTCGGTGGCGTTTACATGGCTTAAATCCTCTAGTTCAGAGCGACTCACTCCTTGAAAAGCCTTGCCTTTGGCGGTGTTTTCGTGAATATAATAAATCTCTAGCCTGTCGCCTTGGTGTCTGATATTTTGATTGATGGCATCGCCCAAAATCCGCTGGTATTTTTCGGCCACAAAGGCTTGATTTACATCTACACTTACAGATTTATCAATAAAAATTAGCGTACAAATCTGATTATCAAGTGCTTTGCTTGATGTTTTTTCTTTGTCTGAACCACAAGCCCAAAGTAGGAAGGAAGTGGCAAGAATTTTTAAAAATGAGAAATAACTTTTATCCAAAATGGTATTCATTCAAAATTGATGTTTAATAGGCAATGATATTCAGTACGCTGAAATTATTTATAAAAAACTGAATATCAACGCTTTGTGTTCTTTGTTCCTTTGTGGTTAATTTTGTATTTGTACTTACTTACTAGAAAATAATTGGCATTTTAAGATTTGCTTTTCCGTGGGGTTGTGTAAAAAGTTGGAGTAAAAAAAAATTTCAAAAATTGCCCAAATTATATTTGGAAATTTGTTTTTTATCAAATTAAAATTCTGAATAA
>JAYWHL010000464.1:0-2560 GCA_043777715.1 Cytophagaceae bacterium
GGGTCAATAATCCATGCCTTTCGACTCAAAATCAGGGTTTTAGCAAAGCAATAAAAGCGTAAAAAAAATATAATTTTATAAAAAATGGCATCTGCAATAGATTTAATTAAAATGGTAGAGGCGGACAATGCGGCCGTTCGTGCCAATATCCCTTCGTTCAAGGCTGGAGACACCGTGAATGTTTATGTAAAAATTCGTGAGGGTAACAAAGAGCGTATTCAGCTTTACACAGGTACGGTTATCCAACGCCGTAACCCAGGCGGAAGTGGCGAAACGTTTACTGTTCGTAAAATTTCTAACGGTATTGGCGTAGAGCGTATTTTCCCTGTACTTTCTCCAAATATTGATAAAATAGAGGTAGTACGTGTTGGTGTGGTGCGTAGGGCTAGAATTTTCTATCTACGTGGTCGCCAAGGAAGGTCTGCACGTATCAAAGAAGCAAAAAAGAAAAAATAGAATTTTTCAAGAATTTAGATTCTTGCCAAATTATTCAAAAGAGCCGATTCAAGAGAATCGGCTCTTTTTGTTGGCAAAATCGAAGGATTCAGTATTTGACGGAATTTGTTTTTTGAGGCTAGGAGATTTGTTATCTCTAAAAAGCAAGCTCAAGGCATAAAAATATTTGTAAAGAACTAGGATTTGAAAACGTTACACCCAAGCGTTAGTCAAAATCAGTACTCAATTTTCAATCACTTTCAAACGATTCATAAAGTTCCGTCCACCCAATGTATATTAAGTTCACGATGTTCCTTTGTTTTCGTTAGGTATTTTAATTATAAACAAGATGTTAATGGGAGTTATTTTTTTGCCAATTTAGCCCGTATTTCGTCAATTTGTTCTAATGAAAGCCCTGTAATATCAGAAATAAACTGATTGTCCGCTCCCTTGATAACTGCATTTTCCGCAATAGCCGTTTTTTCTTCTTGTCTAACTCTGTCTTCTGCCTCCGACTGTAAAGAAATTATTTCACTCGCTTTGTAATGTAAATAGTCTAAATAGCGATTGTAACTAAATTGGTCGTCTTGTGGAAGCCGCATATAATCTAAAATCTCACCAGCTTCTTTAAGTCCTTTTGCATTAAACCCATCTTTTACTTCACTATTCTTCAAAAAATAAATCCATTCGTCCAAAGTATCTTTAGCGATGTCGTTAAACTTGTTCACTTTGATGATGTAGAACTCAGGAAAAATATCTGAAACTTTATCTTTTGAAAATGCAGTTTTTTGTTTGTCAGAAAGGGTTAAGGTGTCATTTTGATGAAGTCCGTAAAAACTGGTACTTCCTTTATAAACGTAATCCTGTCCTTGTCCAAGGTCGAAATAGACGATATTGATAGAAATTACTTTTTTGATTTCCGAATATGCTTGTCCTAATGATAAATTTTCGGTCAATGCTTTTGAAGCACCGTAAGCCATTCTATGGAAAAAGTCAATTTCATAAGTATTTTGAATTTCTACAACGATTAATTCATTCTTAGAATTTTGAGTCAAAATATCCACACGATTGAATTTGTCGTCCTCAGTTTCTTGATTGCCCTCACTTTCTAATATTCTTTCAATACGAATATCGTCAAATAGAAGTTCGCTCAGAAAGCCCTCTAAAATCACGAAGTTAGCTTTGTTTCGTAGTAATTTCTTTACCGCCCAGTCAAATCGAATTAGTTTTTTGTTCATTGTCGAATCGAAATATTAAGGTACAAAGTTACGGAAATTCAGAGTGTTATTAGTTTTTAGGAACTATTATAATTGTTACCAATGCCTTCGTGGCTCACAGCTTATACCAAAACTTAGTTCTGCACCAAGAATGGTTAAGTTTATTAATTATATTTGCAAAAAGTTGCATTATATCATTATTTCTTTGCAATTATATTCAATCCGCATTTTACATAAATTTAACCCCCCAAACCAAATTCAAACAATTATGATGAGAAAGACAGACGTTCGTATCAACAATTTATGGCAGCGATGTAAAATGCTGACTGTGTTTTTGTTGTTTAGCCTTGTGGCAACCGCCCAAACTTTTACGATTAAAGGTAAAATTACAGATGGCAGTGGCTCGGGTATTCCAGGAGTATCGGTAAAATTAGAAGGTAGTAATGCAGGTGTGGTTTCTAATGTAGAAGGCGACTATACCCTTACGGCCAACACAAAAGCAGGGAATTATAAATTAGTGTTTTCGTCGGTGGGTTATACTTCGCTTTCGCAAACATTGGCCTTGGGTACTCAAACCAGTACCATTATCAACGTTACGTTGCGTGAAGGCACAGCCCTTTTAGACGAAGTAGTGGTTACGGGTTCTACCATTAAATCAACTCGTCGCCAATTGGGCAATGCCATCAGTAGTGTTGGTAGCGAAGCCTTGGCAAAATCGGGTTCGTCGAATGTGTTTTCGGCTTTGCAAGGTAAAGTGCCTGGTGCCCAAATTACCCAAAACTCTGGCGACCCTGCTGGTGGAATGACCATCAGATTGAGGGGCGTAAAATCATTGCAGGGGAGTTCGGACCCGCTTTATGTTATTGACGGTGTGATTGTTAGTAACTCGTCGGCCAATGTGGCACAGC
>JAYWHL010000465.1:0-2557 GCA_043777715.1 Cytophagaceae bacterium
GCAACGGGTTTTGCTAGAAACGCTATTTTTAGTGGAATGATGCCTTCTGAAATGGAAAAACAATACCCTAAATTATGGATAAACGATGTTGAAGACAACGACGAAGGGCTTAACAATCACGAAGAAGAATTTATGCAACTTCAGTTACAACGGTCTCGACTAAATGTCAAAATGTCGTATCATAAGGTATTGAATCTGAATCAAAGCAAGCATCTATTAGAAAATTTTAATAATATGATGCAAAACCAGTTGAATGTAATTGTCTATAATTTTGTAGATATGCTTTCTCATGCCCGAACCGATATGGCCATGATAAAAGAACTCGCCCCTGATGAGTCTGCTTATCGGAGTATCACAAAGTCGTGGTTGCAACATTCGCCTTTGTTAGATTTGATTAAAAAAATTGCCGACAAAAAAGGAAAATTAATCATCACCACCGACCACGGTATGATACGGGTACAAAGACCTTCAAAAATTGTTGGCGACCGTAGCGTAAACACCAATCTTCGCTACAAGCAAGGCCGAAACCTTAATTTTGATGCGGGCAATCATATTACCGTTTTTAGGAATCCCGAGAAAATCGGCTTGCCTAAAATCAATGTTTCTACTACTTATGTTTTTACCAACGAAGATTATTTCTTTGCCTATCCCAATAATTTTAACTATTATGTGAATCATTATAAAGATACTTTCCAGCATGGTGGAATTTCGTTGGAAGAAATGATTGTGCCTTTTGTTTCTCTAAAGGCCAAATGATTTTGTATTTCAAGCCAATAGCCAAAAGCAACTTAGTCCCTTAAATTTAATGTTCAAGATTAGATTTAAGGGATTACTGTTTTAAAACTTGTCGGGGAATTTAAAGTAAGAGGTCATGGTCTAGTTTTGTGATAACCAAATTACAAAAAATGGCTAAGCAGTTTGAAAAACTGACCGACTTCCAATTGGTAGCAATCGCCACGGCGAACCATACTAGATATTTTTACTAAAAGAAAAAGAGTTTTATCTTTACAGTCAGTAGTGAATGCCTTATTATTCATGGCTTGGATAAGCCGTCCATGGAAAAACTTACCCGAAGAATATCCAAGATGAAGAGTGGTAAATTACTATTTTGAAAAGTGGAAATCGACTGGTATCCTTGAAATGATAAATATTCTGTATGTATTCTTAAATTTTTCGGTTTCCATTTCGCAATAATTTCTTATAAAATCAGCCAAGCTCTTGAGCTAATTTCGGAATATATTTGGCAATATTCTACAAAGAAATCAGGCCACCGTATTCAATTTTAAATCCTAGGATTTTGGATTTGTTCCCCTTTCGGGGGTTAGGGAACTGAACTCAATTTTGAATCCAGTTCAAAGCTGGTATCCTGTTGGAGGGCGTTGGTTGCGGTAGAGACAAGGCATGGCTTTGTCTCTACTCAATTCGCCTTTAATTTAAGGCGAATAATAAACCCTTCTACGTCAGATTCAAATTCAAAACTTGTAGCACTAACCGACCCACTTTTGATATGAAAAATCTCGTCAGAGCTACTTGGGTCTTTGATAATTAATTGATTTTTGACTTCGTTGATTTCATACTCAAAGTCTTCAAAATTTGGCGAATCAAAATATTTTACTTTCCCTTTGCCGTTGGCATCAAAAATAGCTTTCTCCAACAAAGAATCAAATTCTATGCTTGAATTTGGCCCAAGTTTAATTTCTTTGGCCGTACCAACAGGTTTGCCTTTGGAAAAAACTATTGAATTATTGACATACATTTCGTCTAAATTCCACTCCTTAACAGCCGACAGCCTACTTACTGCCAGTTTCAAGTCCGCTTGCGAGGTACTCTCTTCTTCCTTTGCACAAGACCATAACAGCGTACAGCCGAATAAAAAAACAGCGATGATTTTTTTCATGAGAATTGAGGTTTGAATTTTATTTAGAAAAGTTTAACAACAAACTTTATTACAATAAACGTTGAATGGTCGTTAAAAGTTACAGGCTTAGGAGTGAATCAGCTTGAAAAAGGAGTGAATTAGAGGTGTTGGGGAGTGAATCAGAAAAAAGAATTTAGTCCTCGCATTCCATCAATAGCAAATCCCCTGATTGATGTGTGATTGTTACAAGGCCATCGGCTAATACCTCGTTTGAATTACCCATCCTCTGGCCAATTTCTAGGCTTTCGTTTGTTAGATTATATTTAAGATTTTGAGTAAAAATCTCCTCAACTTTCCCCAAGGGAATCAACGAAATGGGAGTCGATTTTTCATACCATTTTTCAAAATGAGACGAAAGCATAAAAATTTTAGAATAATCGTCTAGGATAACAATCTTTAATAAATTTTTGTAATTGGCCAACAAACAAATATTAGCAAAAGTATGGTCGGCTCGTTTGCCAGTAGCCCAAACCACATTTACGGCTTTGTGGCCTCGTTCAATCAAAAAATCAAATGCTTTTTCAAGGTCGGTTTTGTTTTGATTGGGGGCTTCAATAATCTCTATGGGTGATTGTAAAGATTTAATTTCTTCAAGATTTATCCCTCGGTCAAAGTCCCCCAATAGTACGTCTATCTTAA
>JAYWHL010000466.1:0-2556 GCA_043777715.1 Cytophagaceae bacterium
CTTTTTGGGTTGAGGGTTGAAGGTCAAGGGTGAAGGGTTGAAGGGTTTTTCCGTGTTTGGTGACTCAGCAAACACCTTTGCGAAAGCAATATTCTTAGACAAATCTCCGTGTTATGCTACATTTTGTAGAATTGTCCAGTACTCCAGTACTCAGGCTTACAGTTAATTATCTAAATGAACTTTAAATGAAAAATACATCAAAATTACTACTACTCATATTGTTTTGGGGAAGGCTTAATGCTCAAGAAATCAAGACATTAACACAAAAAAAGGGATTTGTAAATCATACCGAAATTGGCGTTTTGTTGGGTAAGAATTATTATGGAACAACTGCCAAAGCGAGTTTTTCGGCAAATACTTTTAATGGTTATCGTTTTAATCATCGACTGGCGGTGGGGGCTACTATTGGCCTAGACTGGTACAATTCGGTACAGGTTATGCCCATTGCCTTGGGGCTAAGAGGGGATTTGCTAAAAAACAAAAAATCTAGTCCGTTTTATGGCCTAGATGCAGGTTATGGCCTCATGTTTTTGAGTACCAAACAAGAGTACGAAACGCTCAAAGGTGGGCCGATGATTAATCCATCGATTGGTTATCGTTTTGCTATCGGCAACGGCAACGCCCTAAGTATGAGTATTGGTTGGAAACATCAAATCACGTATTCGGTATATGACTATCCTGAGGCCATTCCGCTTAATAGTCTCATCATGAGGTGGGCTGGCAACGACCAAGAAACCACAAAATATTTTAACAGAATAGCCTTAAAAATTGGGTTTAGTTTTTGATGAATTTGATAACTTCATATCAATAATGCGTGGTACGCCTTGTTATTATGGTAGTATAGGCGTGCCACGCCTACCAAGTATTATTTACCCATTCCTTACAAAGTTTTTGCCGCCAAACAAAGTATATTGACCGACGCCGCCCCAGCACTCAAAAGCGAATTGGCACAGGCTTCGAGCGTAGCCCCAGTGGTTATTACGTCGTCGATGAGGGCTATTCTTTTTTGATAAATTGGGGCAGTTTCTTTTATTTCAAAAACATTATTCACGGCTTCAACTCGTTCAAAAGTATTCATTTTTTGCTTGCTCAAACTGGCCGTTGCCTTTGTTTTTTGGAGTGCCGTTTTGTTCCAAGCTACGCCCAAACTTTCTGATAGTCCTTGGGCAATGCCATCACATTGATTAAAACCACGGTTACTCAATTTACGGGCGTGTAACGGCACGGGGACAATCAAATCTATGTTTTGCTGATAGCCAATTTGGGCGAGTTCGGCACCGAACATTTGCCCTAATAATAAACCAATCTCTGGCCTATTGTTGTATTTTAACTCGTGTAATAAGGTTTGTACCATACCGCCTCTGGTAAATTTGAGATAGGCATTAGCCTGACTGATAGGGACTTTGCCATAAAATTTTATTGCAATGCTTTTTTCATCAGACCCCAAATTCTTAAAAGTCGGTAATGCAAACCTGCATTGAACACAAAGATTTTCTTCGCCCTGAACCAAGGTTTGTTTACAGCCACAACAAACCGACGGAAAAATTAGATTTAGAAATGAAGCAAACATGGGTTAATATTATTTCAAGATAGTCAAAGTTCCTTTAAAATGATTACCGCCATTATTGGGTTTGATTACATAATAATACGTGGCCATGGGCAATTCTTTACCATTGTTTTTACCATCAAAAGGTTTGTCGTAGCCCTTAGAGGTAAATACTTTTTCGCCCCAACGGCTATAAATTTCTACTTCAGCATCGGGCAATTCGTTAATGCCTTCTATTTCCCAAATGTCGTTTATGCCATCATCGTTTGGGGTAATGCCCGACGGTACTTTCAGGTTGGGATAAACCGTAACCACAACGTCGCCCTCGGCAGCACAACCATTGGCATAAAGTGCTTTAAGGATATAAGTAGTTGTGTTAAAGGGTGATGCCAGTGGGTTAATAACCGACGGATTGTCGAGGCCCAGTGGCGGATTCCAGTATAGGCTTGCCCCTGCACTAACACTCCCCCGCAACCGCACGGTGTCGCCCCGCACAATGGATAAATCACTGCCCAGCGTTACCCTTGGTGTTTGGGCAATGTTGATAAACCGAGAAGCCAAACGAGTACATTTATATTCGTTGGTTACGGTATAAACAATTTTGAAAAGTCCAAATCCAGAAACGACACTATCAAAAATACCATTTTGTTCAATGGCTTTTCCCAAATAAATCCCTCCAAGTGGTCGGCCATTGAGGTTCAGCCTTCTGGAACTCGCCCCACATTGCGTTGGGATAGAGTCCATGGTGGGAACTGGGCTAGGATTGACGAGTAATTTTACCGAATCGGAAGTATTTACACAGCCATTAGCATCACTGGCGATGTAGTGATAAACGCCTGTTTTTTTGGCATCAAAGTTTGGGCTTTTACTATTGGCCACGGACAAACTTCCTTGAAAAAACTGGTAGTTTAGCCCCGCCACTTCCTTGGCTTTGAGCGGAATGGTATCGCCATCGCAAGCCACCAAAATATTTTTGACGTTCGTTAATTTTACTTGAGGCGTTGGGTTGA
>JAYWHL010000467.1:0-7076 GCA_043777715.1 Cytophagaceae bacterium
GCCTTCCAAACCTCACAGCATCGCCCTTTAGTTCATATCCTGTTGAAGTGGCGGTTGCAAACACTTTATAAGTAACATTTATCAAGGCATGGGCACCAATTTCAGTAGCTTTCATAGTTAGTTGTGCCAGGAGGAGTTGTTTTGTTTCTTCGTTGTTTCCTCTTTTTAGCATTCGTCCTTGTTTGATAATCTGATTTTTTTCGAGCGGTTTTTCCTCATTCAAAACGATGTGTTCTATGAAATCATAATTGGCGGTCGGCTTGTTTTCCCCATAAAATATTTGAACAGGAAACTTAGGTTCAACATTTGGAATGGGTACATAAAGTCCTCCATTTGGCAAAACCTTCACACAAGAAGTATTTGCCAAACTTAATGCACTCATTAAAAAAATTACCTTAAATACTTTCTGAATCATATATTAAAACTCTGTCCCACAGGTGTTTACAGTCTTCGATAAACTTTAGATGTATAGGCTCAACCTGATAAACGTCATGGTCAGCTAGGTTGTCAAAAGTTGTAAGCAGACAATAATCATAACTTCTATCAATCACGGGTCTATCGGTTTCGGCTGGTTTTCCAACACTAAATGTTTTTACGACCTCAATCGTACCTAAAGAACTCAGACCTTTTTCAAATAAGGCAATATCTTCGGCACTTAGGTTTTTATGCAACCAAAAATTTACAACGTGAACAAACATTTTTTTGAATTTTATATATTTTGAAAATCAATTCTTTATCTAAATCTCCAAATCCCCCTTAACCCAATTTACCCTTTAACCAAATCCCCAAATTTCCCTTAACCTAATTTACCCCTTTAACCAAATCCCCCTTAACCTAATTTATCTTTAACCAAATTTCATTTCCCCCAGTTTGCATTGGCAGTTTCGGGATAAAATAAAGTAAGTTCTGGTATGCCCAATGCCATTTTATTCGCCCATTCCACGCCCTGCATCAAAGAGTGGTCTTGGTTTGAGACTTCGTATTTCCAAGCACCGAACCGACCACGAGAATAAATATCAAATTTTTCGAGGGCTGGTAATACCTCTTTTAAGATAAAGTCTCTCTCAACCGAAGGCGTTGGATAACCATAATCGGTTGAGTATCTGAATGTTGAAATAATGTCTTCTCTACTTTCAATCATTCCGTCCTCTAAAAGTGCGACAATAGTATCTTCTATTAAAGTTTCCCTATTTACGGGTTTTACCGACGATTCACTTGTTTCGGTCATTAACGACCAGTTTTGTTCAATATCAGGAACGTTAAAAGGACTGTAATTTGAGAAAACCGTTATTCGGTAATAGGGACTATTGTTTTCGGGAAAATACATCCAACATTTTGTAGCCAGTTCGGCTTTTGGTTTGCCTTTGAGGCCAATTCCTATTACGTTGGTTGACGAATGTTTTAATTCGCTTGATTTTGTGATTAAATTTTCGTCAATCCCTTTTATTTTGGTAGTCAAAATATCAACGGGAATCGTATTCATTAAATATTCATATTGTATTTTTTCTCCTGAAACCAAGGTTATTATTTTTTCTACGGGGTCAATCTCTTCAACTTCTGCATTTAGTTTTACGTATTCATGGCCTAGGATTTGGCCAACGGCTTTCCAAATTGCTCCTGTTCCGCCATGTTTCGGAAACTGGAAAGTATTATTAGGCCCCCATGATAAGTCCTCTTTATCAAAAATTATATTTTCTGTAACTCGTTGTAAATCAGTTACTGCCACACGTTCGCCTATCCAATTGTAGGCCATATCTTCGGCAGGGAAAGCCCAAACTTTGAAATTATAAGGTATCATAAACACCTCGGCCAATCCTGCACCAAAGGTTGCATCTATCCATTCCTTGAAGTTTTTAGGCTTTACTGTGGTTGGATTTTTGTAACGTTCAATCAATCCATTTAGGCATTTCCACATTACCTCTTTTGGTAAATATTTGATATTGTTTTGGAAGGGATAAGGCACAAATCTTTGATTAATCCAAACCCAACTTTCTCGTTGATGACTCAACCACCCCTCTTTACTTAGGGCTTTAAGCATCAAATCGTCAAAATATTTGTAATGCGAAAACTGAACGTGGCCGCCAATGTCCCAAGTAAAACCTTTTTCATCTACAAAACTTGTGGCAAGTCCACCAATATAGTTTTCTTTGTCTAACAACAAAAAGTCTGTAACTCCAAGCTCTTTTAGTCTTATTCCCGCTCCCAAACCCGTTGGGCCGGTACCTATAATAACGTACTTTTTCTTAATCATTTAGTTGATTGATTTTAGGTTTTTTACTTTAGAAGATAACTCTTTTCTGAAAGTATAAAGTTCTTTGAAACTCTGCCAACAAACCTCCAAAAGTTTCATTTTTTGGATAGATACCTCGCCTGTTTCTCTGTTTTTGTGGGTAATGGGCAAATCAAAGGTTGATTGCCCTGCCTTGGTGGCCAACACAGAAAGAAAAATATTAGGTGCAAAAGGTGTTGGAATGGGTAGTTGGGCTAATAATTTTTTTAGATAGGCGGTTTTTATCAACCTAAAAGGAATATTGCTATCGTTAATGCTTGTTCCGTAAATAAAATACAAACTAGCCTTCAAAACTCTTGTTACAAAAAGCCTGAAAGGTGCATCAAAACGTTGTTGCCGAAAGCCAAGAATAAAGTTTGAATCATCTTTTTTTGCCCAAAGCGAAAGCACATCTTCGCAAACAAACTGGTCGTCTGAATCGGTCTGAAAAACCCACTCGGGGTTTAACGAAATTGCTTCTTCATAAGCCCTAACTACGGCTTTGCCATGGCCTCCATTGGCTTGGGTTACTGCAATTAGATATTCGTTTTTTTGAGCTAATTCACTGATTATCTGTCCAGTATTGTCTTTTGAGCCATCATTTACAACGATTAATTTACTTTGATTCGGAAAGTGTTTAATCAAAAAATCAGTCCAATTGTTAATTACTTTTTCTATACATTCAGATTCGTTGTAAGCGGGCATTACTACGGCAATACGGTAGTTCATAAAGTGATTTTTAGGCTAATGAAAGCTCGTTTTTTAAATGAATCGCAAAAATACGAACTAAAATTTTGGGAAGCTAATATGCGAATTTTTCTTTGAGTTTATTGATAGGCTTTTCCAAAAGTTCCCAACATAAACTAGCAACCAGTACCGTACACATAAAATAGATTGCTAATTCAAATATCAAATTGTCTAAAAATGGCAGTTTGTATTGGGTTTTATGAATGATTTTTTGTAAAATATTATCGCTTGGGGTGTGATAATAGTTGTAAACGAAATTGTGAAAGATATATATTCCGTAAGAAATTTTACCTAAATAAGATGTAATTTGATGTTCTAAAAATGATTTAATAAAACCCGTAAATCCAATTAATGAATTGTAAATCAAGGCCATACTGAATACTGAAAAGACTAATCGCTCAAAAACATCTGTTAAAATATCTCTTTTTGGGGGTAATAGGATTTCGCCAATTATCAAAAAAACAACTGCCAAAGTAGAAAAAAGTAAGAAATAGGATTTGCTTCTTTTAAAAAGTGTTTCTTCTTTTGAAAAATAGATAATGTTTGCCAAGATTGCCCCAATTCCAAAAGAATCCAAACAAGTTATGGTACTCACATATTGAACTGTCCAATCTGAATTATTGAAGAAAAGCCAAAATCTAAGGAAAATCGAAATCAAAATCATAGCCCAAAACAAGGTTTTTAACCTTGCCATTGGCGTAATAAATAGAAGAAGTGGGAAAAATACATAAAATTGTTCCTCGACTGCCAGTGACCAAAAGTGGTCTGAAATACCCAACCAAGTATGTTTCAGTACAATGTAAATATTTGAGGCATAAAAGAAATGCCAAAGTATTTTACCATTAATCGTAGGAGACTTGAAAATTATTAATAGAAATAGAGCCAAGTAATACAAAGGAAAAATTCTGATGCTTCGTCTGATATAAAATTGCTTATAAGAGAATAAATGGCTTCTGCCTAGTTTATCGTCTTTTTCTTTGCTTGAAATCAAAATTTTGGTAATCAAAAAACCACTCAATACAAAAAACAGCGTAACCCCCAATGGCCCTAATGGCAAAACGCATCGTTCGGCAAGCCAATGGTCTATCAAAACCAAGGCCACGGCTATGAACCTGATGCCGTCTAACTGTTTGTAATAAATGGTACTTTGCATTTTGGGAAATCTTTTTGCCTATCCGTTTATTTTGTAATGAAAACTCTTTTGAGATTTAATGGTATTCAAAAAATACAAACCTATCAAAAAAAGGAGTACTAAAAAAACAATACTGTTACGCATATTGCCAGTTACTTGATTAACAAATCCAAAAATGAAAGTTCCGATTACCGTCGATGACCGATTACAGACGTCATAAAAACTAAAATAAGAAGCTGTGTCTGTGGTATCGTCGGGTAAAATTTTGGCATACGTTGATCGAGAAAGTGATTGAACACCACCCATAACCAAGCCGATTCCACAAGCCAAAATATAAAATTGATTTACATTCTGCACAAAATAGGCGTAGAAGCAAAACGAAATCCATATACAAACGATAATCATTAATGAAACGATATTCCCGATTTTGGTTGAAAGTGTTGAAAAAATATAGGCCCCAGGAATAGCCACCAATTGAATTAACAAAATGGTAATAATCAAGGCCGAGGTTTCTAATTTAAGTACTTCTACGCCAAACATTGTTCCCATGAAAATAACGGTTTGGGCACCCATATTATAGAAGAAAAAACCCGACAAAAACTTTTTGAGAACGGTTTGTTTCTTGATTTCTTGAAAGGTTTTCTTTATTTCAGAAATACCGTTGGCCAACCAACCACCAGTTTTGTCTTTTCTAGAAACCGTATTTGGTAAAAAATAGAATGGAATTTGAGCAAAAGTAATCCACCAAATCCCAACGGTTAAGAAGGCAATTCGGCAAGCCTGTGCTTCGTTGATGCCGCCGTACCATTGTGGCATTTGGGTCATGGAGAGGTTTTGAATTAATAAAATTACGCTCCCAATATATCCCATCGTAAATCCTCGGGCTGAAAGTGAGTCAAAACGGTCTTCGGTGGCAATGTCTGGGAGATAACTGCTATAAAAAACCTCTCCGCCTCCCCAACCAACTACCGAAAACAAAAATCCAAAAACGCCCAAATAGATACTCCCATTTGTAAAGAAAAACAAAGACATACAACTAAAGCCACCCAAGTAACAAAAGCTTTTTAGGAAAAATTTTTTCTTACCTAAGTAATCAGAAATTCCTGAAAGCACAGGAACAATGAGTACCAAAAGTAAAAATGCAAAAGATACTGCATAAGAATAAACCACGGAGTTTTTGAGGGTAAAACCCAAGAAATTTATCATTTCGCCACCTTCGGCATTGACGGCATTATGAGCAAAATAAATTGGAAAAATGGCAGACGTAATTGTAAGCGAATGTACCGAATTGGCCCAATCGTACATCGTCCAAGCGGTTAAAATTTTAGGGTTATTTTTCATAATTTGAGTTTGTGATTTAGAATTTTTTGAGGTCTTTTGTATGAATCAATCGTTTGGTATTCAGTTGGTTGTATCAATAAAGTTAAGCATTTCAATTACATATTTACAGAGCATTTATAAAATCTATTACGGCATTACTAAAGGCATGATTAGAATCGCCAGCAACCATGTGGCCCGCCCCCGAAACCGTTACACTTTTTACATTCGGAACTGCATCTGTAAACTCTGTCATCACTTTTTCGGACACCACATCGCTAAATCCTCCTCTGATGATAAGGGTTGGAGTTTTAATAGATTTAGCCGCTTCTAACATTCGGTTTTCGTTGGCAATGGCTTGGTTGGGTGTTATACTTTGCCAAAGCCCTAACATGGCAGGGTCCCAATGCCAATAATATCGACCGTTCCGAAATCTAAGATTTTTTTCCAGCCTTGAATTGTCGTTCGATTTTTCTCGATGCGGTAAATACTTAGTAACTGCCTCTGCGGCTTCGTTGATGTTCTCAAAACCATCTTTCATATTGGCCGACATAAAGGCAAAAATACGCTCTATGCCTTTTTGTTCGGGTTTTGGGGCAATATCCACTAAAATAATTGCCTTTAATTTTTCAACTTTGCGTTCGCCAGCCAATAACATCGCCACCAAACCGCCCATCGAAGCTCCAACGATAATGGGAGGGCTTGAAAGCGTTTTTATGACGGCCTGAATGTCAGAAACCATCGCCTCAAAACTATAATCCACAGTTTTCGACCAATCACTATCGCCATGGCCTCGGGCGTCGAGGGCAATTGCATAGTAACCTGCGTCTGCCAATAATTGAGCCGTCATTCCCCAAGAATGCCGAGTTTGTCCTCCACCATGCAGGAGTAGAACAGGCGTATTTTTTATGTCTCCAAAAACATCTCCTGCGATAAAAAATCCTGATTCAGTTTCTATTTTAATCATTTTTATAAAAATAACAATTTGATTATTAAGGTGTTAGTTCTCCTGTAATATTTTCTTGTAAATAACTTTTGACCATCTCTACATTCTTAAATATCGAAAAACCAATCATCATTTTGGTAATTGCCGCTTCTAAGGTCATGTCTTTTCCTGAAATTACGCCGATTTTTTCTAAAAAAGCTGAGGTTTTGTAATGGCCTTGTGTTACCCGTCCGCCATCGCATTGGGAGACGTTTAGGAATATAACGCCCTCTCTAATTTTATTTTCAATCATGTCCAAAAACCACGGAAAAGTCGGCGTATTACCCGCTCCGAAAGTTTCGAGAATCACACCCTTTAAGTCTTGAGTTGCTAAAATTTGACTTACCACACCCGAAGAAATACCAGGGAATAATTTTAGAATTGTTAGCTCATGATTATCGATTTTTTGGATAGTTTCGAGCATTTTACCTTCCGATGTTTTCGATAAATAGGGTAAGTTAAACGAAATACCAACACCCGCTTCAGCCAAGGCAGGATAGTTTTCGGATCTGAAAGCATAAAACTGATAACTTTCTTTTTTTTTGGCTCGATTCCCTCTCAATAAATATGAACTAAAATAAATACACACTTCATTAATCAAAGGTTTGCCTTCGTTGGTGCTTGTT
>JAYWHL010000468.1:0-2552 GCA_043777715.1 Cytophagaceae bacterium
GCTCTCAAAAAAACCTTCGCCTAGTCAAAAAATAGCCTAATTTTGCCCTAAAATTAAAAGTTTAAACAGCTTCGAGTTAAACTAAAATGAAGTATCAAAATTTTACTTTCTGTGATAAAACATCATTAGAGATTATACTGAACACTTTTGGGCATAGACGATTGCCTACGCTATTTGTCATTGATTTTGAAGGGGAAAACAATATCGTTTTGCCATTAAATCAAGCAAAAAGTCATGGGATTTTTGTTGATGTAAATTTTGATAATTTTCAATACAAGAATTATCAAAACGGAGATTTCGAGCCTTTTCCTCCAAAACACTCGTTTGAAAAATTCCCGATAAGCAAAGCCGAGTATCAAGTAGGATTTGACAAAATCATGACTGCTTTACAATATGGAGATAGCTTTTTAACAAACTACACCTGCCAAACGCCAATCAAAACTAACCTTAGTTTAAGACAAATTTTTGAAAAAGCCCAAGCCCCTTTCAAAGTATTATGGGACAATCAATTTACGAGTTTTTCGCCAGAAATTTTTGTGAATATTATTGATTCAAAAATACAAACCCACCCCATGAAAGGGACAATTTTAGCCGATATTCCCAATGCTAAAAATTTGATTTTGAACAACTTAAAAGAAAAAGCCGAACACGCAACCATCGTAGATTTGATGAGAAACGATTTGAGCAAAATAGCCCGCCAAGTAAAGGTAAAAAGGTTTAGGTATATTTCTGAAATAGAAACAAACCAAGGGAATATTTATCAGGTAAGCTCTGAAATAGAAGGCGAATTAGACGCTAATTATCAACTAGAATTAGGAAAAATTATAGGCAAATTATTACCTGCTGGGTCTATTTGTGGGGCACCAAAACCAAAAACTTTAGAAATAATTGAGCAAGCCGAAGGCTACAAAAGGGGGTTTTACACTGGTGTTTTTGGGATTTTTGATGGTAAAAATGTGTATTCGGCAGTAATGATTCGGTTTATTGAAAAAATAGGAGACGACCTTGTTTTCAAAAGCGGCGGGGGGATTACGGCCCAAAGCAAGCTAGACAACGAATATCAAGAAATGATAGATAAAGTTTACTTACCTTTTGGTAATTAAATTTTCAGTGGTTTGTGATACATCATTAAAAATTGTTGGCCAATAGTTTCGCTTCAATTTTAGATTTTGACTTCATTAAAAACCCTTTGGTTCAACTATGTTTTTTACGGGTTGATTATTTATTAGACACTAAAAAGTATCTTGAAAGTTCATGGAAGGCTTCGCTTTGAGCGAAGCCTTCCATAATGCCGTATTAATTGTTGAAGAACCAACCCTTTTTAATTTCCACAAAAAATTAATTATTTTAGGTAATTTGTTCCATTTCAATTGCGTGAAAGTGAGTGTTTTAGCCCCAAAACTTTTGTAAAAACCATCAATTGATGCAATACTTGGGCTTTCAAAATCAAATATTATTCCTTCGTCCGCATATTTTTTGATTATGTTATCAATCAATATAGTTCGGGCATTGCCTTTGCGGCCAATTGCAGAGGCAGCATTAAAAAGATAAATAATCCTATTCCCACAAAATACAAACCAAGCGGCGGCTTCTATTTTTCCGTTTAGGGTTGCAAGGTACAATTTAGACATTTTTCTGGCTTCCAATTCCGTAAACAATTTTGTCAGTATTTGATACGTATCTTTTTGAATCCCTCCTTCTATTTGGTGTGAATGATTTTTATCAAACAAATCAATTATTGCTTTAATGTCTTTACTTTCAGTTACTTGCCAATTATTTTCTTGTCCTTTTTTTAAGTTTTTTTTTCTATCTAAGGAATAATTTTCATAAATTTTTGCGTAGCCGAGAGAAAGGTCTAAAGTGTGATTTTGGAAGATTTTAGCATCAGAAAATAAATAATGGTTATAATTTGTGATTAGATTTTGGCTGGTTTCATTAAGATTAAGGTGTGCCACAAACTTGAATTTATGCCTTAGTAACTGAATAATCTCTAAAAAATCATTTGGTGTATATGTTCCAAAAAGCCCTAATTGTTGTGCAAAAATTGGTTGAGCGATATAAGCAATAGTCCATTTTTGAGAGACAGTAACAGGGAAAATGGCTTGATAGTCGTTCAAAACAATGGCCGACCAATGGGGCGAAATTATATCTAAATACCAAGAAAAAGCATAAGGTAATTGTTGGGAGTCGGTGGCCACACAATTATCCCATTTTTGTTTGTCAATCTCTTTGTATGATAAGTATTTAAGCATGATTGGCTAAATTTACATCTTTTTAAGAAAACAACTTTATATTAATATTAGAAATTGAGATGTTAAACGATATTTTGGCTCAAGAAATAGCCCAAGAATTGCCATTGATGGAAGATTTTTATACCCTTCAAGGCGAAGGAAAACACCAAGGCAGGGCGGCTTATTTTATTAGATTAGGGGGCTGTGATGTGGGTTGCCATTGGTGCGACGTAAAAGAAAGCTGGAACGCCAATCTCCACCCAAAAACGAGTTTAGAAACCATGGTAAATCGTGCAAAAATGTTTCCAGGCCGACTTGCCG
>JAYWHL010000469.1:0-2551 GCA_043777715.1 Cytophagaceae bacterium
TTTTTTAATCCTCAAAATCTGTAAAAACACCAATAACCATGGCTAAAAAAGGGTTACCAGCAGCTAACTGTTGATAATTGCCATTAACTACCCGTTCGTTTCGCAATGACGCATCGGATTTTATTAAGGCACACTGCTAAAACAAAATCATGGCAAGGTTAAATATTTAGTAATCAGGTCTAATTTCTCAGGTATTTCAGCGTCAATGTCTTCGCTATTCAAAAAACCAACCAATAAATAATATTGACCTTTGTTGAGCAAAACAGGATAATTGGTTTTTTGTGCAATATTTTTGAAGCAAGTTTCCATGAAATCACTGGCTTTTTTATTGGCCATGTAACTTTTAAAAAGTGATTTTTGAAGTTCATCGCTGACCTTCCTGTAATCATCAAACGCCTTTGTGTTTTTTTCAAGAAGTTCTGTCAAGATTGCCTCATCGATTGCCTGACCCACCTGATTTTTTATTGCTTCTAATTCAATGGGTGATTTGTTTTGCTTTTTGAAATAATCAAGTGCGTACTGCTCAATGCAATACGGGAAAGTGAGGTAGTTTTCAATTTCATATTTTTTCCAATAAACAAGTGCCAGCGTTTCCCTAATTTCGTCCTTTCTATTTTGATTATCACCGTCAAATATCCCGAAACCTTTGAAGTTGGGAACACAGCTGGCTATTGCTTGAAAATGTTTTTTGGCGGGTTGATAATAACCTGATATGCTGTTTGATTCGCTTTCTGTTTTGTTATTGGGGGCTTCGTTTTGAGTATAATAAGAGTTCAACGAGTTACTGAGGATGTTTTTGGCTTGGTGGTCAAGTTTATTGGCAAATGCCTGCAAAATATCAATGTCTGTGTTTGATTCGGTATAAAAAACGGCCTTAGTTATTTTTGCTTTGTAGTAGTGTTCTATTCCAAATTCTTTGAGAGAAGACCTTATCGTTTTTTTTAATTCTTTTTCAGAGAGATTAATGGCCTCTCCATTTATCAAAAGCATGAGATTTTCATCAGCTGCCTCATTTAAAATCACTTCTGAGTGCGTGGCAATGATAATTTGGTTGCCGCATTGTTCGGCAAGATTTTTGAGCAAACTAAATACTTGTTTTTGCCGCAGAATTTCGAGGTGCGCATCTGGCTCATCCAGCAATAGAATGGCTTTTTTGTGGGTGTATAAATAGGACACAAGCAAAAGTACTTCCTGTTGCCCTCGGCCACTTAAACCAATATCTAAGCTATTTTTTTTGGATTTGATTTCGGGCGTAAGATAGGAGAGTTCAACCGTTCCCTGTCCTACATTAAAATAGGGTTTTTGAAGATTAATACCAAATAACTTTTTCATCAAAGTAGTTACTTCCTGCCAGTCATCGGTCTTGTTTTTTTCATCATTCTCAATGATTTTGTAACAAATATTTCTCAAAACCTCTGACGTTTGCCCTTGTCCGACCAAAACATCAATTCGTCCTTCTTGAATGAGCGGTTCTTCGCGGGCAATCCCCGACATTGGGTACAGGATTTTAACTTCCAAACCCATGGCATAATCCAACAAACCTTTAATTTTAATGGAAGCATCATCGGGAAAGCAGTAAATAGATTCGGCATTGAAGTATTTGAAAACAATGGTGCAGTCTTTTACCAAACCCTCAAATACCACACCGACCGTTATTTTCAGCTCCGTATTGACATTGCCAATCCTAACATTTGCATTTTGCCAAAAATACTTTGCTTCTTTAATGGGTACTTGCGTAATTGCCAAACGGTTAATACTGGTTCCCATTTTACTTTTACTCTTCCCTTTTCCTTTTTCCTGAATCCAAGTTTTTAGACCTAAGTTCCAGAGTGCCAACGCTTGCAGAATCGTGGTTTTTCCAGAATTATTAGGTCCAATCAACACCGAGGGTTGTCCAAAGTCAATTCTAACCTCTTTACCAAAACTTTTGAAATTACTTATTGTAACGTAACTGATAAGTTGCATGATTTTTTTTCGGTAAAAATGGATAAAAACTACAACAATTTGGGTAGTTTTATTTTCAAAAAATCACACTTGCACTCAATTCACCGAATACAAAGTAGTTACGCCCGTGGCAGGCACCACAAAAAGCCCATCTTTTTCCACGGCTTCGGCTTCTTTGGCATCGTCGGCAGCACCCGTTTTAATGACCCGATATTTGGCCGAGGCCGTCAGTTCATAATTAAAAGTAGTACCCGCAATCTTGACCAAGTTAGCCGAAATCATTAGGTTAAAAGGCGGTCGGTTTTGGGTAGGTATTTCTTTTTTGTGCAACCCAAAAGCAAAATTGCTAAAATCAAGCGTGCTGTTTTCGTGGTTTGATTATGGTTTATGGTCATTGCGAATTTGTTTTTCTGAATACCTGTAACGACCCCTTCACGTTGGCAACGATGGGTAAAAGCCGTTTTTCTGTTTTAGTAGTTGTGAGACCCGTTACGAACAACATGACAAACACAAAAGTATCATTAGGTAGTGGACATCCTTACAATATGCGCTACTTTTGCACCCCAGCAAAACCATAACCCATGAACCCAGCGCAGCTTCAAATTAT
>JAYWHL010000470.1:0-2548 GCA_043777715.1 Cytophagaceae bacterium
GATTGGAGAGGCATAGTTAGGAATCAATAATAAAAATTAAGTGTAAGCGAAGGAATTATCGTACCCAAAACCGACAATCGGTAAGACGTTGTGCCAAGGTTTTGCCTAGTAAAATAAATAGAGTAGGGGTTACGACGGGCATAGAAATTATACAACGAGAAATTCCAAGTACTATATCGTTTTTGGGTTTTGACCTTACGAGTATCTTTAGAAATAGAAAAATCAAGGCGGTTATAAGAAGGCAGACGGTCTTCGTTGCGTTTAGAGAAATTATTAACCAGTGTATTATTAAACGAAAACTGCCCATCGGGATAGGTAGTTGGGCGGCCTGTTTGGTAGGTAAAATTACCCGAAACCGTCCAGCCCTTGCCAATCTGTAAACTCCCTGAAAGGTTGGTTACGTGCGGCCTGTCATACACCGAAGGATACCAGTTGCCGCCATTTACCAACTCAATCGGAAAAGGCGTAACCACTTGCACAAACGTCCTAGAGTAGGTATAAGAAGCCATTCCTGTAAATTTTCCTTTGTTTTTCTTTACATTAAATTCTACGCCATACGATTTCCCTTTGGCACTCAATAAGTCGGTTTCTATGTTGGGATTGAGCAAAAGTGTAGCTCCGTTTTTGTATTCAATCATTTGGGGAATGTCCTTGTAATAACCTTCTACGGAGGTTTCGTAGGTATTATCTTCAAAATTCCTAAACACGCCCATTGCCACTTGGTCGGCTAGTTGGGGCGTTATGTGGTTGTCCGAAAGTTTCCAAAAATCAACTGGAGATATGGCCGTGGTATTAGAAATAAGATGTAAATATTGGCGGGTACGGTTGTAGCTAAGTTTCACAGAATTGAGTTCGCCAACGCCTATTTTTAAGGCAAGTCTCGGTTCTAAACCTCCATAAGTTGCTATTTTTTCGCCCTCTGCCGCCATGCGTTGGCTGCTTATGCTTTGTACTGATTTAGGTACGCCTTCTTCAAAACTCCGCACGGTGTGGCTTCCTAGGTATTCAAACATCGAATAACGCAAGCCAGCCGAAACCGTTATTTTTGGACTTACGATAAACTCTTCGCTGATATAGGCAGCCATTTCGTTGGCCTGTTCTTTTTCTAGTTGAATGGTGTTTACACTAGAATTGTCGCCGATGGGTCGCTGAAATGCTGGATTAAGGCCATAATTGATATAATTACCCCCAATTTCTATTTTATGGCGGTCGTTAGGATTATAAATCAAACCCATTTTAGCCTCTTTTTGTAAGATAGAATTAGATATTTTATACTCCAATGTTTGTTGAAGTCCCTCCAGTCCAAATTCATAAAAACTATAAACACCACTAATATTCAAAAACAATTTTTTGCTAATGGCACTACTAAACGTGGCCGATGCAGCCGTTGAGTGCCAAGAATATAGGGTGTCTTCGTCGAACTTAAAGTTATCGAAACTTCGATAAAGAGAAACCGATAGGCGATTATTTTGATTGAATTTGTATTGTAATTTTAGATTAGCATCATAAAAACTAGCCCGACTACTTGCATATTTATCAGGAAAATTTTTAATTATCCAGTTAGGATAAGCCCCCCTGGCTCCTACCAAAAAAGTAAGTTTATCTTTAATAATAGGCCCCTCGGCCAAAACCCTTGCCGATACTGGCCCAATTCCCCACTGAAAATTAACCTTTTCGTTATTGCCATTTTTTGTATTTACGTTCAATAACGATGACAGTCGGCCTCCATAACTAGCAGGGATTCCGCCTTTGTAGAGTGTAACGTCTTGCACAACATCGGGATTAATATTTGTAAAAAAACCTAACAAGTGAGAGGTATTAAAAATCGGTATTTCATCAACCAATACAAGGTTTTGGTCCACCCGCCCGCCCCGCACGTTAAAGCCCCCTGCCCCCTCGCCAACCGTTGATACCCCCGACTGCAACATGAGGGCTTTTAGAATATCTGCCTCGCCAAAAACAACAGGAATTTTACGTAAATTTTGAATATTGAGTTTCACTACGCCCATGTCCACATCTTTTACGTTGCTTTCCATGGTTTTGCCCGTTATAATTACTTCATCTAAATCGTGGGCTGATTCATCGAGGTCAAAATCTATCCGAACGTCATCATTGATGTTAAGCGTTCTGACTTTTAGTCGATGTGTAACACTCGATGCCGCAATGGTATAATCTCCAAAAGGCACATAAATCATGTAATAACCTTTGTCGTCGGTGGTTACGCCTTTTTTAATGTCTCGAACATAAACAGAAGCCCCCACGATGGGTTTTTTGGTTTTAGAATCAGTTACAAAACCCTCAACCTTGGCTCGGGCTAGGCTTTGGCTCTGGCTACCAAATATTAACAGACAAATAATAACAAAAAGATGGCTTAATGGCTTTAGATTGTATAGGTTTTTCATGGCAATTTTTTAAATGGTTAATTTTATAACAAAATTGAATTTTGTTATAGAAGCTGTTTAAACTTTTGGTTTTAGGTCAAAATGAGGTTGTTTTTTGTCCATACGCAGATTTTTTCGAGTGCGTAGCATCGCTACGGACGACAAAA
>JAYWHL010000471.1:0-7060 GCA_043777715.1 Cytophagaceae bacterium
TTAAAGGCTGAATTTGATTATCCAATCGCTGATATTAATAAAAACAAAGCCAATTTTACTTATTACATCGGGCCAAACGATTATGATGTGGTAAGCAAAGTAACAACGGGCTTTTGGCGAAATGTGTATTTAGGTTACGAGATAGTAAAGCCTATCAACCGTTTCATTTTTGTACCCTTGTTTGGGTTTTTAGAGCGATTTTTTAGCAACTATGGCGTTTTAATAGCCGTTTTGGTGCTTTTGATAAAGTTTATCCTCACGCCTTTGGTTTACAAATCGTATATTTCGATGGCCAAAATGAGGGTTTTACAACCAGAATTAAACGCCATGAAAGCTAAAATTGGCGATGACCAAGCCAAAATACAGCAAGAACAAATGAAATTGTACTCGCAAGTAGGCGTTAGCCCGATGTCGGGTTGTGTGCCTATGTTGCTACAAATGCCAATCTTGATGTCTGTGTTTTTCTTGTTTCCAAACATGATAGAACTAAGACAAGAGCCTTTTTTGTGGGCAAATGACCTTTCTACCTACGACAACATCTTGCACTGGTCGGTAAGTTTGCCAGTTATTGGTTCTCATCTTAGTATTTTCACTTTACTGATGACCGTCTCCAGCATTGCTTATGCCTATTACAACAACCAAATTACCCCCGACCAACCTGGGCCAGTGAATATGAAAATGATGGGCTATATCATGCCCGTTATGTTTATGTTTATTTTGAACAGTTTGCCCGCAGGTTTAAGTTTCTATTATTTTATCTCAAACCTAGTAACCATTGGCCAACAATTGATTATCAGAAAATTTGTAGATGAAGATAAAATCAAAATTTTACTCGAAGAAAATCGTAAGAAAATAGCTTTAGGTGGTGGTCCAAAAAAATCTAAGTTTTCAGAATTGATGGAAAAATCGATGAAAGCAGCCGAAGAAGCTAAAAAAAATCAAGACGAAGCGAACAAAAAGAATAAGAAAAAATAGAAGGGTTTTCAAAAGCCTAGCTTAAATATTAAAGTGCTAATGCCCAAAGTATTAGCACTTTTTTGCATCTTTGAAAATAAAGTTGTTTAAATCTAAAATTCAAAAAATTGTACTAATCTTATATGACCTACAAATACATAATTATTATATTGTTGGTGGCTTTGGCTCATCAAAAAACTTATGCCCAAAAAGGAGAATACGAACTAAAGTATAGGGGAGCAATAGAGTTAATCCAAAAGGAAAACTACGGCAAAGCTCAAGCAGAACTTTTGCCAATGACCAACAAAAAATATGATTATCCCCAAACGCCGTATTGTTTGTATTTTTTTAGTTTAGCTTGTCTAAAAAATGGACAGTCGATGGATACAAAGCTGATGCTCAAACAGTTGCTAGATCGTTACCCCAATTTTGAAAAAAAAGACGATGTATATTTTTTAATGGCCAATGCCTATTTTATGACTGACGATTTTGTAGCTGCTATTGAAACATTAAGAAAAATTGGGGCTGATAATTTGAAAGTAGATATTGATAAAATGGAAGAAAACTATTTTTCTAAAATTTCAAAAATAGAAGTATTAAGAAATTTATATGCTGCCTATCCCGACGACAAAATAATTGCCTTAAATTATGCAGATTTATTGATGCGAACCTCCACCGAACGCAGCGATTTAGAACTTTCGGACAGAATAAGTAACAGATATGGCGTAAAAACCAAACAAATCGAAGCCAGCGGAAGTAGTTTTGTGAATATGGTAAATGCCAAGCGTAAAGAAAATCCAAACAAGGGCTATCTAAATGTTGGCGTGTTGTTTCCGTTTGGAGTAAACGACCTTGACCCCGACAAAAAAACAAGACAAAATCAATATGTTTTGGATATGTATGAGGGCATAAAGATTGCGAAATCAGCCTTACAGAAAGAAGGAATCGTAATAAACCTTTACGCATTTGATGTCGATAATAAAACAGAACCATTAATTGAATTACTCCAAAACAATCAGTTTAATCAAATGGATATGTATATAGGCCCGCTACACAACGAAACAAACAGAATTGTGGCCAATTATTGTAACCAAAACAAAGTACCCTTGATAAATCCTTTGGCGAGCAACAAAGAACTCCTAAACAACCAACCTTATGTGTATTTGGCTAGACCTTCCTTAGAAATGAAGGCCGCCAAAGTGGCTATCTTCGCCCAAAACAACCTGATGTCAAGCTCAAAAAGCATCGCCATTTTTTATTCGGCTAATAAATCAGACTCTACTTTTGCTTTTACCTATGCCAATTATGTTCAAAACCTTGGTCTCGAAGTAAACACCCTTGCAAAATTGCCTTCGGGCAGTGTAGATAACATTAGTAGTGTAATGCCTGACGGAAAAAGCATCAAACTAAACCATGTTTTTTTGGCATCATCAAATAAAAATGTTGGTGCAAATTTTTTATCAGCCTTAGAACGTAAAAAAATAAATGCCCCAAGTATCATCACGGCTGAGGCTTTGAATACCGATAATGCTGGAGCGAATTTCTTTGAAGATAAAAATTTATATATCATCGATTTGGAATTTAAAGATAAAAACAAGGAAGAATTTAACCATTTTCAAAATACCTACTTAAACAAAAGAATGACATTGCCGTCAGAATATGCCATGCAAGGCTATGACCTCATGCTTTTTTTTGGCAAAATGCTTGGTAAATATGGGATTAGATTCTCACAAAATATCTCAAAGAAAAGCTATACCGAAGGTTACGTTTTAGGGGGCTATGACTATACAGAATCAAATGAAAATCAAGTAGTTACGATTGTGAAATATGAAAATTATAAATTAACGCCAACAAAAAATTAAAATGAATTTTAGTGAATCGAATGCTTTGTTTAACAAGGCTCAAAATTTTATTCCAGGGGGAGTAAATTCACCAGTAAGGGCTTTTAAGGCCGTTGGAGGGAATCCGATTTTTATGAAAGCCGCTAAAGGTGCTTTTTTGATAGACGAAGACGACAACCAATACATTGACCTCATTAACTCTTGGGGACCAATGATACTTGGTCATGCTAACCCGATGATTGAGGAGGCCGTAAACAAAGCCATCAAAACATCGGCCTCGTTTGGGGCACCAACTCGTAGGGAGGTAGTTATGGCGGAATTGATTACTGAAATGATTCCTTCAATCGAAAAAATCAGAATGGTAAATTCTGGCACTGAAGCCACAATGTCGGCGGTAAGAGTTGCAAGAGGATATACCAAAAGAGAAAAAATCCTAAAATTTGAAGGCTGCTATCATGGTCATGGCGATAGTTTCTTGATTTCGGCTGGAAGTGGGGCTATTACCATGGGCGTACCCGATAGTCCAGGCGTTACGAAGGGCGTAGCCAACGATACCCTGACTGCCCCTTACAATAATTTGGAGGCACTTCAGCAAATAATTGAGGCCAATCCTAACCAAATTGCAGCCTTAATTTTAGAACCCGTAGTTGGAAACATGGGATTAGTAATTCCAACAGAAAGTTTTTTGCAAGGCATCAGAAATTTGTGCAACCAATATGGAATCGTATTAATTTTTGATGAAGTAATGACGGGCTTTAGGCTTTCATCGTCTGGTTTTCAAGGACTTACCTCTATAAAACCAGATTTAACCACCCTTGGTAAAATTATTGGTGGCGGTTTGCCCGTTGGAGCTTATGGAGGCAAAAAAGAAATTATGGACATGGTTGCACCTGCTGGGCCAGTGTATCAAGCTGGAACACTATCGGGGAATCCACTGGCGATGGCAGCGGGAATTGCAATGCTCAGCTATCTAAAAGAAAATCCAAATGTTTATACACAACTTGAAAATACAGGCCAAAAATTGTGCGATGGACTAACAGAAATTAATCAAAAATTTGATAAAAAATATACCATCAATAGAGTTGGGTCGATGTTTACGATGTTTTTTAACGAAAAACCTGTGAATAACTTTAACGATGCGAAAAATTCTGATTTAGCTTTATTCGGAAAGTACTTTCAGGCGATGCTTAAAAAAGGAATTTACCTCCCTCCTTCTCAATTTGAAAGTGCGTTTCTAAGTACCGCTATCACTGACACAGAAATAGAAATGATTTTGACTGCCCACTATCATTCATTGGAAGAAATTCTATAATTAATTCGTAAAAATGTATTCAATCATCGTTCCTGTTTATAACCGTCCCGACGAAGTTGATGAACTTTTAGCAAGCCTAAGCAAGCAAGCCTACAAACATTTTGAAGTACTAATCATAGAGGACGGCTCAACGAATAGATGCGAAGATATTTGCAAAAAATACAGCCAACTACTTGATTTACAATACTTTTATAAAGATAACACAGGCCAAGGATTTAGTCGAAACTTTGGATTTCAGAAAGCCAAATACGATTATTTTATTGTTTTTGATTCAGACGTAATCGTTCCCCCAAATTATTTACAAACTGTCTCCGAAAATACGAACACCTTAGATGCCTTTGGGGGACCTGATGCTTCGTCTCCTGATTTTTCAGACCTCCAAAAGGCCATCAATTATGCCATGACTTCGGTTTTTACTACGGGTGGTATCAGAGGAAAAAAACAAAATGCAGGAGGTGGTTTTCAGCCGAGGAGTTTTAATATGGGATTTTCAAGAACCGTATTTGAAAAAACAGGTGGATTTGCCCAAAGAGACATGGGCGAAGACATTGAATTAAGTATCAGAATACAAAAGGCGGGTTTTAGGTCTGGTCTGATAGAAAAGGCCTTTGTTTATCACAAAAGAAGGGGAAATTTTAAGGATTTTTTTAAGCAAATATTCTCATTTGGCAAAACTCGAATAATCCTTTCCCAAAAACATGAGGGTTTACTAAAATTGGTTCACTTTTTTCCAGCTTGTTTTACTATTTTTAGTATGCTTTTTTGTTGTAGTTTATTATTCAATGGCCTAATTCCACAAATAATCCAAACAACCTACTTGGCTTATTTTTTAGCTATTTTTATAGATGCAAGTGTTGAAAACAAGAGCATAAAAATAGGAGTCTTGGGTGTTTTGAGTTCGTTTATACAACTTAACGCTTATGGTATGGGATTTATCAAGCAGTTGATTTTTGGCTAAAGAATCTTATCTTCAACCAAATAGTTTTGAACATAATCCTTGATGCCTTCTTCCAAACTATAAAAGGGTTTATCATAACCAATAGACAGTAATTTACCCATTTTTGCCTCTGTAAAATACTGATATTTGTCTCGAATATCTATCGGTGTATCAATAAAATCAATATTTGGGCTAAGATTCAAAGAAGTAAAAGTATTTTTAGCCAAATCTAAAAATGTACGTGCCGTACCCGAGCCAAGGTTGTAAATGCCTGAATTTTTGCGATTATACATCAAAAACATACAAACTTCAGTGAGGTCTTTCACATAAACAAAATCCCTCATTTGTTCTCCATTTTGATAGTCAGGGTTATGAGATTTGAACAAATTCATTTTGCCATTAACCTTTATTTGGTTAAAAGTATGGAAAATAACAGAAGCCATTCGCCCTTTGTGGTACTCGTTGGGGCCATAAATATTAAAAAACTTTAATCCTGCCCAAAAAAATGGTTTTTCGTTTTGCTGTAAAGCCCAAATATCAAAGTTATTTTTGGATTCTCCGTAAGCATTCAATGGTTTAAGTTTTGCTAGTTGCGTTTGATTGTCGTCATAACCAAATTCGCCTAAGCCATAAGTTGCGGCAGACGAAGCGTAAACCAAAGGGATTTGATAAGCAACGCATTTTTGCCAAACTTTTTTGGAATAGGAAACATTTAAGGTTTCAAAAATGGAATAGTCAAATTCGGTGGTATCGGTTCTGGCGCCTAAGTGAAATAAAAATTCTACTTCGTGATAGTTATCATCAAGCCAATCAAAAAAAACATCTCTGTCTATAAACGCTTGTATTTTTTTCCCTTCAAGATTTCTTGCTTTTTCTGGCCTGCTAAAATCATCAACCGCAATTATAAAATTAAACCCTAGTTCATTTAATTTAGCAATCAAACAGCTACCGATAAATCCAGCAGCACCTGTAACAATTATCATTTTTTCTTTTCGTTTTGTTGTAAAAATATGACCACAAAATTACATTGAATAAAAATAAAATACTATACAATTTTTTAATAATAAATATAACTATTCCACTATCCTTTTAGAGTCAAGATTAAAAATATCATAAAATTAATCTAATAATCAATAGTTTATAAAAATTTTAGTTAAATCAATAAATAACTTTTTTAAGTAGGCAATAGTGCTTAATTTTGAAAAAAAACAACAAAAATGGTATATATCAGCAGAACAGAACATTTTAACGCAGCCCATAAATTATACAATCCGAAGTGGTCGTTAGAGAAAAACAAAGAAGTTTTTGGCCCTTGTGCCAACGAAAATTGGCACGGGCATAATTACGAATTAATAGTAACAGTCAAAGGAAAACCAGACCCTGACACAGGCTTTGTGATTAACCTTAAAGACCTTGGCCAATTGATAAAAACTGAAGTAATTGAGCTGGTTGATCACAAAAACCTCAACCTAGATGTACCTTTTATGAAAGATAAACTGACTAGCACAGAGCTTTTTATCATAGAAATATGGAAAATACTAGACCAAAAAATCAACTCTTTAAACGTTGAAGGTAAATTATACAGCCTTAAATTATATGAAACACCAAAGAACTTCGTTGAATATTTTGGCGAATAAGTCCAAAGTTTGAATTAATAATTTACTTTATTTTGAATGAAATATTATATCGTTGCGGGCGAACGTTCGGGAGATTTGCATGGGTCGAAACTCATTAAAGGCATTAAAAATAATGATACTAATGCCGAAATTAGGGCCATTGGAGGAGCTTTAATGCAACAAGAAGGAGCTATCATTGACCATAACTATAACGATTTGGCCTTTATGGGATTTTGGGAGGTGATTAAAAATATCCCCAAAATACTTCGATTGATTTCTGCCACATCAATCGAAATAAAAAACTGGGCTGCCGATGTAGTTATTTTGATAGACTATGCTGGTTTTAATTTGAGATTGGCCAAAAAACTTCAGAAACAAAATATAAAAATAGTCTATTATA
>JAYWHL010000472.1:0-2547 GCA_043777715.1 Cytophagaceae bacterium
TATATGTTTGAACAAAATTAGCTTATACTATTTTAAACGTAATGTATTAAAAAACAAGCTAATGGCTAATAAAACTGTTTAAACTTTGAGGCTGAATAATTTTGCAAAATATAGCAGAACAGAAATTTGTTTAAGAGTATTGCTTTCGCAAAGGTGGTTGGTGAGCCACCAACCACGGAAACTGGTATTTTTTTAAGTAATTTTATAAACCCAATTACTATTGAAATTATTGCTTCAAAAAGGCTTTATTCAAAGTTTGATTTCCCTGACTCACTTTTATAAAATATCTACCCTCTGCAATGTGTTGTAAACTAATATCGTCTTGATAGAGTCCTGATGCTATTTTACGTAAACTTTGTGTTTTAATAACCACACCCATAGGGCTTAATATGGTAGCGATGGCCTCCTCGTTGGTATTTGCATCGTTTGGATTACTAAACTCTACGCTCAGGTATTCGCTTGCTGGATTTGGCCAAATACCAAGGGCATTGATAGAAAGTTCTGTTTTGCTGAATTGTAAATTAGCTTTGCCCGAAATAACGGCATCAAAAGCATTAAGCACTACTACATTTAATATATTCGAGCTACTTGCACAGGTACTCTCGCCTATTACTAGCCTGTAAGCACCGCTTTTATTAGCCCTGTAAGTAATACTTGTTGCTCCTTGAATGGCAACATTATCTTTGTACCATTGATAACTTTGAACGCCTTTTGGACTATCTAATTGTAACACAACGGAACTCCCTGCAAAAAAAATGGTTGAACTTTGTGGCGAAATACTAATGCCATCATTAGAAACCCCACCTGTAACAGGCACTACTGGAGATATACCAAAACAGTTACTGGCATTTGTAGTTTTTACGGTATATGCCCCCGCCTGTGCCACCGTAAGCGAAAGCCCCGTGGCATTGCTAATGAGGTTGCCGTCTCTGTACCATTGGTACCTAAAGCCCGAACCCGAATTGGTGGTAAGGGTTACATTGCCCAAACAAAGATTTGTGTTGCTCACTAATAAATCTACCTTGAGGCCGCCAATAATCACTATGGTAACAGAAGAAATATCAACGCAACCCCCTGCCGTAATCTGTACGTTATAACTACCCGAAACCGAAGCCCTAAAAGATGAAGAAGTGGCATTGGCAATGGCTATTCCATTTCTAAACCATTGATAGGCATAACCCGACCCAGTATTAGATGATAGCGTAACTTGGCCTTCGCCACACATCGTAACAGTGCCTTCTGGGCTAATCGTGGCATTAAGCGTTCCGTTGGTTACTTTCATAACTGCCGATGTAACCGTGCATTCGTTTTCTTGGATTCTTACAGCGTAATTACCTGTTTGGGTTACATTAATCGAAGAAGAAATAACTCCTAACATATTTACGCCATCTTTCAGCCATTGATACGTGTAGTTAGTACCTGTATTGGCCGAAAGTTTGAGCGTATTACCATTACAAATGTTTGTTCCGCCCGAGCCACTCACAGAGGCAGTCAAACTTGAAGCCTCCACAATAACCGACTGAGAAATAGCAGAGCAAGAGCCTTGATTTATTTTTACCTGATAGCTACCCGCTTGGCTAACAAAATAGCTGAACGAAGTGGCCCCAGCAATATTTACACCGTCTTTCAACCACTGATAAGTATAATTAGTACCTGTACTAGCCGAAAGTTTGAGAAACTGACCCCGACATAAGGTTTGTTTGCCACTCGGCGAAACGCCAATATTCATTTGGCAACCCACTTTATTAATACCTCCGATAATCAATGAAAAAGCCTGTGAGCCATTAAGTAATATGCCTTTATGGCCTACCGAAATCGTGTAGGTTTTGTTGGCCACTGGCACGGGTACATTTACTTGCTCAACATTATCCAAAATATTATCGCCAACAGTGGCTGCCTTTGAGGGGTCTGCGGGGTTTAGTACCCAAGGCAGTGAAGTGGCTGTACCATCGGAGATACGGAGGTCTAAATCGTTGATAAGTTTTGGGTTACGATTGTCTAAAAGACTGGTAGTTTGAGGGTTTCCTTCGGGGTCTATCCACGCCAAGGTGGCCACGAGAGGCTCTTTGCCTGTTGGTGTAACATTAACACAATATGTAGAACCTTTTCCGATTACTATTTCTTGAATTTGGTTATTGGTTGTATTGCCTATGGTTTTGGCTGCTTGTTCAATATTTAACAAACCCCAACCAAACTGATAGTCGGGCCCAGGGGCTATGCCCGCCTCGGTTGCGGTGTGTATAGCCAAAGCCTTTAAGGTAGAAGAACGCATCAATTTACCGTTGTTTACTTGAGCAAAGTACTCCTGCAACAACAGCAAAGACCCCGCCACATTTGGAGCCGCCACCGACGTGCCTGTATATGAATTATAGGCAGCATTAGAACTAGCCACACTAGAGGTTATTTCAACTCCCATGCCCATTAAATCAGGTTTGATACGTCCGTCGTCGGTTGGCCCCCAGCTACTAAAAGGCGTCATTAAAATATCTTTGGCTTTTGGACTGGCACTCAAAACCTCGTTTACTGCTCCTACTGTTAAAATATTTT
>JAYWHL010000473.1:0-2546 GCA_043777715.1 Cytophagaceae bacterium
TGCGTATAGCCTTTTTTGATGCCTCCGCCCGCCATCCAAACCGTAAAGGCTTCGGGGTTATGATCTCTACCCATAAATGGTGCGGGTTTATTATCTCGATTTTCTTGCATGGGTGTTCGGCCAAATTCGCCACCCCAAACCACCAGCACATCGTCTAACATTCCTCTTTGTTTGAGGTCTTTAAGGAGTGCGGCCGTAGCTTTGTCAGTTTCTCGGCACTTGTTTCTTAGGCCAATTTCTAGGGCTTCCGAGGCGTTAGAGCCGTGGGTATCCCAACCCCAGTCAAAAAGTTGCACAAACCTTACGCCATTTTCTACGAGTTTTCGAGCCAACACACAATTGTTAGCAAACGACATTTGCCCCAATTGAGTGCCGTACATTTCGTGAATATAGGCGGGTTCTTTGCTAATGTCCATTACCTCTGGCACGGTGGCTTGCATCTTAAAAGCCAGTTCGTATTGATTAATACGGGTCAGGGTTTCGGGGTCTTCAAATTCTTCGTATTCTAACTGATTTATCTCGTTGATGGTGTTGATGGCCGCCCTACGCAAATTGCGGTCTATGCCTTCGGGGTTGTTTACATACAAAATTGGCTCGCCGTGGCTGCGGCACTGCACGCCCTGATAAATAGAAGGCAAAAAGGCACTCCCCCAAATACTTTTGCCTCCTTCGGGATATTTCCCGCCCGACACCAAGGCAATGTAGCCTGGCAAATTATTGTTTTCTGTTCCCAAACCATACATCACCCAAGAACCCATACCTGGGCGGCCTTGTCTGGCACTGCCCGTATGTACCAGCAACTGGGCGGGGGCGTGGTTAAACTGGTCGGTGTGCATGGCTTTCAGAAACGAAACTTCGTCTGTAACCTTCTGAAAATGAGGAAGATAATCAGACACCCACGATCCCGACTGGCCGTATTGAGCAAAATGGCCTTGTGTACCCAACATCTTGGGTGTACCTCTAATAAAAGCAAAGGTTTTGCCCTCTAGCAAACTTTGGGGGCAATCAAGGCCATGTAGTTTTTGGAGTTCGGGCTTGTAGTCAAACAATTCTAGCTGACTAGGCGACCCTGCCATGTGGATATAAATAACGGCCTTGGCTTTACCTGCAAAATGAGGCAATTTTGGAGCTAATGGATTGGTAATCAAGCTACTGTTACTAGACCCACAGCCCATCATAGACCCCATGGCCATGGCCCCAAGCCCCGTGGTGCATTGTTTAAGAAAGTGCCGTCTGGTTTGAAACTGAATGGCTCGTTCAACAGATTCTTTGAGCAAAGACATAGTTTAATGATGAGATATGAATGATGAGAAGGAATACGGGAACACTGATTTTAAAAGATTTTTTAAAATCAGCGATGAACCATCAATGAAAAATTAAGCATTAACAATTCATCATTTTTTACTTCATGGCCTCCTCATAGCGTTTGCTTACGGCTGGCCAATTTACAACGTTCCAAAATGCAACAACATAGTCGGCACGTTTGTTTTGATATTTTAGGTAATAGGCGTGTTCCCAAACGTCGAGGGCAAGTATAGGCGTGCCTTTTTGTTCGGCAACGTCCATCAAAGGATTATCCTGATTGGGTGTAGAACTCACTTTTAGTTTTTTGTCTTGCACAATTAGCCAAGCCCAACCCGAACCAAAACGTGTGGTAGAAGCCTTGGCAAATTCTTCCTTGAATTTATCAAACGAACCAAAAGTAGCATCGATGGCCTTGGCGAGTTCGCCCGTGGGTACGCCCCCAGCCTTTGGCGACATTACGTTCCAAAAAAAAGTATGGTTCCAATGCCCACCTGCGTTGTTTCTGATAACGGGAGTCATTTTACTGGCTTCTTTCATCAAATCGTAAAGTGTTTTTTTGGCGTTGTCGGTGCCAGCAATGGCTTTATTAAGGTTATCGATATATGCCTTGTGGTGTTTGCCATAATGAATCTCCATCGTGGTTTTATCGATATGTGGCTCAAGGGCATCGGTTGCGTAAGGCAGAGGGTCTTGTGTAAACTGGGCATTGGCCGACAAACTAAACATGGCCAAAGCCAAAAGCATTAAATTTTTGATTTTCATTATTTTTGATTTTTATGTTGAATACAAATTTGGTTTATTCTTTGATAAAATCACGGTTTTGGGGCAATAAATTGTTTTCGTACAGAAAAATCGTTGCTTTTAACATCTTGTCTCTTCCTCCTTAATCTTATCTTTGTGGAAAATTAAAACATGAAAATTGGACTACTAACCTGTGCCAATTGGCCTGGCCTCAAAGAAAAAGAACTGGCTTTGGCCAAAGAGTTTAGCCCAAGTATCAAGGCTGATGTCTTGGTTTGGAACAACCCCACCGTGCTTTGGCAACAATACGACTGCCTGATTTTTAGGTCTATCTGGGACTATTTTGAATACCCTGCCGAGTTTAACCTTTGGCTCGACCACATCGAAAAACTAGGCATAAAAACTTTTAATTCGATAGGTGTAGTTCGGCAAAATCAACATAAATTTTATTTACAAAGCCTTCAAAACCAAGGCATTGCCATTGTTCCTACGGTTTTTAT
>JAYWHL010000474.1:0-2544 GCA_043777715.1 Cytophagaceae bacterium
AATCATACAACAAATCATTTTCATTACAAATCCAATTATCTCGACATGAAAAAAACGATTATTCTAGTTTTACTTTTTACCACATTTATCCAAAAAATTTCTGCCCAAAAAGTCTATTTGCCAACGGCCGAATCTATCTCTAAACGCCCTGTACCAGCATGGTTTGGAAATGCAAAATTTGGAATTTTTGTGCATTGGGGGTTATATGCTGTGCCTGCATGGGCAAACCCCGTGGGCGAGCCTTTTAAGGTAAGTTGGGAGACTTGGTTCAAAAACAATGCTTATGCCGAATGGTATTTGAACACCATGAAATTTAAAGATTCGCCCACTTGGAAACATCATGTTGAGACGTATGGCGAAAATTTTGACTATTATGATTTTGTACCCATATTCAACAAAAATACAGTGGCTTGGAATGCCGAAAAATGGACTGATTTATTCTCTAAAATTGGGGCAAAATATGTTGTTTTTACGACCAAACATCATGACGGTTTTACGCTCTATCCAAGTACTGTTCCAAATCCATTTATGGAAAAAAGTATGATTAATGCCCCTAAAGATTTTGTGGGAGAACTTGCAAAATCAACTCGGAAAGCTGGTATGAAATTTGGTGTTTATTACTCTGGGGGCTTGGATTGGACGTTTTATCGTAGCCCAATCGTCAATCTTTTTCCTGATATTTTTCAATCAATGCCCAAAAGTGTGGCTTATACAGCTTATGCCGATAATCAATATCACGAACTTGTTAATCGTTATAAACCCGATGTGCTTTGGAACGATATTAACTATCCCGACAATGGCGATTTTTTGGGTATTTGTGCCGATGCCATTAACCAAAATCCAGACGTGGTTTTCAACGACCGTTGGGGGAAATTTAAAGAATACGCTCATTACAGCACACCTGAATACCGAGTTTTAGATAGTATTTCCGTAAAAAAATGGGAAACTTGTCGTGGCATTGGCTATTCTTTTGGGTATAATCAAGTAGAAAACGATAAGCAATTACTCTCTGCCGATGCCCTCGTGGATATGCTGATTGATATTGTGAGCAAGAATGGTAATTTTTTGTTAAATGTTGGCCCAAATGCCAAAGGAGAAATACCTGCGATTCAGACTGAGCGATTAGAAGCCTTAGGTAATTGGTTGAAAACCAACGGTGAGGGTATTTTTGATACCAAACCTTATAGCGTAGCTGAGGGAACTGCTAATCAAAAAATCAAGATTAGATTTACCCAAAAAGAAAATGTTGTTTACACATTTTTATTAGAAAAACCTAGTGATAATAATCTAATAATCAATAGATTAAAAAAAGGAATCAAAAATGTAGAATTGATTGCTGACAAACCGATTGCTTTGCAATGGAAACAAAACAATGAAGAATTGGCGATTACATTCCCCGAAAAAATTAAAGAATCCTTTGCCTATATGCTTAGGGTTACGTATTAATAACAGTAGCATTGCAAGCCGAGGGTTGGACTATCACACATGACCCCACTGACTTTAAAATTATCAAGCCGTAATGTTTTTATTGATTTAGGAGCAGAGAAAATCATTGCCGCAGAGAAGGGGTTTGAGAA
Organism: Cytophagaceae bacterium; assembly: GCA_043777715.1. Taxonomy (GTDB): domain Bacteria; phylum Bacteroidota; class Bacteroidia; order Cytophagales; family Spirosomataceae; genus JAYWHL01. Next base: position 1,578 of record JAYWHL010000474.1, read on the forward strand.
AATAGCCGTAGAAATCAAGAGTTTTTTAGGTCTCTCCCCAATGACTGATTTTTATAAAGCATTAGGCCAATATCAGCTTTATTTTTTAGCCCTGAATAAACGACTCCCAAATACCGTTTTATACCTAGCAATTCCACAAGAAAGCTATGCTATGCTCATTAAAGATGACATTTTAGCCGAATTTTTAGAAGAATTGGCTTTGCGATACATCATTTTTAATCCAGAATCTCAACAAATTGTACGATGGATAAGATAGCAAAATATCAAAAAATTGTCAATGAAATAATGTTAGATGTTAGCCAAAAAGCAGCTACCAATAATAGTGTAGATACAGAAACTATGTTATTAATTGATAAAACCAGAGGGCAATATGTTATTCTTTCTGATTCTTGGGAAGGTATTGAAAGAAATTACGGCCCTTTGGTACACGTTGAAGTAAAAACTGATGGGAAAGTTTGGCTTAGATTTGATGGTACTGATTTAGAAATTGGTCAAGAACTTCTTAATGCAGGTGTTTCTGAAAAAGATTTAGTGTTAGCGTTTTATTCTCCCCAAATGAGAAAATACACCCAATTTGCAGTTGCCTAGACACTATACCTATTCCTAAAGTTAAATACAATTGGTTTTTCCATGACTAATACGGGATTAAAAAAAAGCCACTAAGGCACGAAGTCTCCAAGTTATTGAAATTGAATACTTTAATTTCTTGGTGTCTTTGAGATCTGGTGGTTTAAAATGAATTTCCGTACAAATTATAGTTGAACCAAACATTTCTAAGGTTATGATACTCGTAATGCCCAATTTTAATGCTTTGAATGAGGCCAACATTATCCACTCAATAAAGTAAAGGAATATCATAATCATCAATAAAATTAAGTTTTCAGATAATTCAAGAAATTTGCCATACATTTTAGTCTGAATGGTGTTGTCAATGCTAACAAATAGCACTGCCGAAAGGGTATGGTAA
>JAYWHL010000475.1:0-7043 GCA_043777715.1 Cytophagaceae bacterium
ATAGAAATAACCCTTTCACATTCAGACGAGCCAAGGCCATTGTTCCCAAATTCGTATAGCATTCGTAGAGCCTCAGACGGCCACATTTACTGTTTTGGCTATGTTCCAAACGCCACCTTTGAGCAGTTACACGACCAAGCCATCGAAAAGGCTTTGAGCTTTGTGCCTTGGCCTAATTTGCTTGGAGAACTTGATAATCTTACACAGTCATTAAGCCCGAAACTCAAAGCCAGAAGCCAAGACCGGAAGCAAGTTTTTTAAACATTGTTATTAAATTTTGTGGGCTGGCATTGCTGGCTCACAAATTAGTAGCAGCGTAATGAAAGATAAACAAATATATCTCCTTCCCAAACCATGAGCCAAGACCAAACCACGCCCAAAATGCCTCGAATACATAAAAGTAAGATAAACAGGCAAGCAACCACGCAAGACGACTGCACGGGCCCCGAAGATTTTTATACCAAGGCGTATGTAAAGCGTATGGTAAATATGCTTTTTGAAGACAATTACCACCTGCCCTTGGCCGCTGGCCTTGACCAGTCAGAGCTGGAGCGTATCAAGCGGATTGAGCAGCTTGTTTGCAGGATAGTGGCAGTTGATGTGAAAGACTTTTTGGATACCTATTTTGAGAATATTAAAACCGATTTAATGCCTTCATTAATCAAAAGCTATCACCCCATAAGTATAGAAAGCCAAGAGCAAGAGCAAGAGAATTTTGACCAAATATTTTAACCACCCCAAACCATGACCAAACTAATTATTGTGGGCTTGAGCCTAATAGCCTTTGTTGTTTTTTTGAGTTTTAGAAACGATGATTCAGACGGCTACCCACCCGAACCGTTTTGAGGTGGAGAAGGTCGCTTTCTTCAAAAATTTATTAATTTTGGAAAAAATAAACAGCTAAATCATGGCAAAAAAAACAAGTACAAAGCTGGGTACAATTCCCGAATTTGTGAATGAAGTAGAGCAAAACCCCATAGCCGAAGCCCGTAGGTATATCAAAAATGCGAAAGATATTCTTAAAAAATATGGCAACAAAGGGGCAATTTTAGAAGGCTATTACCAAGACCCTAAATACGTAAAGATGGCAGGTAATACGGCATGGAATGGCGTTTTGGTGGCAATGGAAGCCGTTTTTGAGTTAAAAACAACCATGAAAAAAGGCCAAAGAGCAGGGTATTATGACTATCTTAAAAAAATAGCCAAAACCAATTATAAAATACTAACCCTCTTTGAAAGTGCCTACGATACCCTACACAAAAGCATGGGCTATGATGGGCAGTTATCAGTGAAGATTGCTACCGCAGCCATAGAAGCCGCAAGTAGTGTAATAGATTGGTGCGAAAGCAAGTATTCGGAGTAAGTAGAAGGCTTAAATAACGTAGCGTTTAAGATTTTGAGGATAGCCCCCAACTGATTACACAAAGCGAATTGAAACTAAAAACTCGAAAAGGCTATTTTTCGAGGCAGTCGAAATACGCCCTTTTTTTATGAATTTCTTTTTTTTGACCTCACGAAGTTCAAAGAAGTACATCTAATATTATTTCTTTAGAATAGTTCTTAAAGTTCTCTAGTTCAAAAAGTGCCATAGTTCTCATAGTTTCTGTACTAAAGTACTTCTTTTGAACTGCCCAAAATTTTTCAAAATCCAAAACCTCAAATGTCAAACTATCAATCACAACAATCAAAAAAAGCGGCATGGCTAGACCTAAGCCCCGACCGCCAAAACAGTACCTACAAGCACGAACTTAGGCTAACAGGCAACCGTACCTATTTGGGCTATTCTAAGAAAATGGGTCGCAATGAAGCCCAAGACAAAATTTATGTTCTCAAAAAAACTATTGTTGGCATATTGCCCAAATACATTGAAGACAATAGCTTGGTATTTTTGGATATTATCAAATTGAGCCATGGCAGCGGCGGGCAACTCATCGAAAGCCCTTTGCTATTGATAAACAACAAAGATGTTTTTTTTAGTCATGACTTTCCCGAATATGGCTGCGATGCCGAACTGATGGGCTGGATAAAGAAACTACATGAGGCCATTTTGGCCAAAGACCCACAGGCTATCAAAAACCTGACCTTGCCAAAAAAAAATTATAAAGACCATGAAGACGAACTATTTAACGATGACCCAAGGCGGTTTTTGACATACGAAGCCCTTAAAGATTATTGCACCTCCCTCAAAACCGAAGGGAAAACCCCAATAGGGCGTTTGAGGGCTTTTTATGATAAGTATTTAGAACAACACTTTACACGAAACACTGATGGTACTTACACCCACAACCAATACAAACGCAGTTAAGCCCCAAATCATAAAACTACAATGCGTAATTTGTAGGTTTCGGAAAATATACCCCGTAACCATAAACAATACAAAGTATTTAACTTTTGGAATATCCAGCAACACTTACAAAATAGAAGGCAAACGAGGAAAACCCGTCAATTTTAATGCCGTGGCTTATGGTTTAGGCTCTGTTTTTGGGCTTTTCAAGAAAGAAAATAAACAGATTTATGCAGGCAAAAATATTGAAGTAGAAGGGTATTTTGATGAAAGTCTAGGCTCAAAAGCATTTAGAGTGCTAGACCTAAACTACGAAGACCTAAGCAAATACTTAGCCCCCGACAACCCTGATGTTTTTGCTCCCGAACTCCCTTTTTAGAAAATTAATTGAGTGTAATGTTGTTCAGCAATACCAAAACGGTGCAAAAACGGTGCAAAAACGATGCAAAAACGATGCAAGACCTTAAACTTCACGATTTTGATAAAATTTGGGTTCAAAATCTTAAAAAATTACCCTCAAAATCCGACCAAATGGCCGCCCGAAGGGTCATATTTGGCAACTTGGCACCTTCAACCGTTCGCCAAAAACTTAACGGCACACGCTCCATCACAGCCGATGAGCGAGCATTGGCCAAACATTATTTTAGAGTAGAAAGCTAGGAATATTAAACAAAACAGGCTTGGGCGGCCTCATAAAACCCACAAACCAACACGATGAAATACATCAAAAACCCTATTGTTATTGAAGCCATTCAGTTTACAGCCGAAAAAATCAACGGAAAATTCCCCAAAGACGTTATCGTAAACTGGATAAACGAAGGCTCTAACGATGATAATTTGATTGCCTACCACGAAGACGATGGCGATTATATATATATCCATACCCTAGAAGGCAACATGAAAGCAAGGCTAGGCGATTATATAATCAAAGGCATTGCGGGCGAATTTTATCCCTGCAAACCCGAAATTTTTAAGGCCACGTATCAGATGGTTGAAGAAACGGACTAAATTAAAGAAAGGCTTCGGCCTAGGCGTACCCACTGGGAAGCCTTTCTTTTATCGAACCTGCCCTTGCTCATAGCTTTAACACAAAAAATTTACACCTAAACCCCAATCCCAACCGTATGAAAATCCGAGAATTTATGCTAAAAGCCAAAGTAGAATGTAGTAAGTATTTTGATGTGATTCAGTTAGATTTTAAGCATAGTGTGGATTTTGATTGTAAATCCGAAAGAGTAGAACTTACCGTTTTTTATGATGGTTTTGATGTCCAAAGAAATTTCACAGTTTCTGTTCACTGCACACAATCAAATTTCAATCTAGAGGGGCTATTTGATATTCTTAAAATTGAACTTCATTCTATGAACCCCGATTTGATAGAAGACAATTCAGATAGATTTGAGCCAATTTTTAGAATAAACTAATAAACAAAACCATGAGTATTTTTACACACCTTGGCTTATTTGAGGGCATAGGCGGTTTCGGTTTTGCCGTTCGCTCGATGGGCTGGGAAACCTTGGCTTATTCAGAATTAGATAAATTTTGCCTCAAAGTTCTAGCTCATCACTTCCCAAATGCCGAAAGTTTGGGAGATATAACCAAAACAGATTTTAAAAAATATGCTAACAAAATCGACATTGTTACAGGCGGATTCCCTTGCCAGCCTTTTTCCCTTGCAGGCAAACGAAGCGGAACGCATGATGAACGATACTTGTGGGGCGAGATGCTTAGAGCAATTATCCAGATTGAACCAACCTACGTTGTGGGCGAGAATGTTCTTGGAATCGTTAATTGGAACGAGGGCTTGGTATTCGAGCAGGTGCAGACTGACTTGGAAAATCAAGGTTTCGAGGTACAAGCGGTTGTATTGCCAGCTTGCGGTATCAACGCTCCGCACAAGCGGGAACGAACATGGTTTGTTGCTTACTCCCACGCAAACGCAAATAAAAGAACACCCCGAAAAATACCAGGAGCGAATGAACAAGCGGGGTTACAAGAATCGGAAGTGGAACAATTTGACGAGTCAGGTAAGTTTTGGATTTCTGCCAACACCAACCCTAGCCGACAGCAAGAATGTTGGCAAGAACGGTTCACATCAACAGAATTTGCACACGATTACGGACTTACATCTCAACCCAGCATTCGTAGAGGAGATGATGGGTTTTCCCATAGGGTGGACAGACTTAGGGGCTTGGGAAATGCCATTGTCCCCCAAGTTGCCTTACAAATATTTCAAAGCATAATGGACGTACACGCTGTAAAATCAAAAGATTTGTTACTTTTTAAAAATACCACCAGCTAACGTAAACACTTGTAAAGACTGCAAGCATAGGCAACGGCACCAAAGGTATCATGGGGCAAGCGTGTTTCAATATTGTGGTATTAGGTCAAACAACAGAACGCACAACGGCTTATTTAAAATACAATGCAAAACCCCTGCTTGTGCCATTTTTGAAAGGGTTTTAAATTGATACCATTAAAATTATTACTAATTTTAGAGTGTATTACGGATATTGAAATCGAATCTTAAAAAATAAAGATGGCAAAACACTTAAAATTTATATCAACACAATATTTAGAGGCTTATACCTTAAAATGTAAAATAAGTTGGCCAGATGTTTATCATCAATTAAAAATAAAATCGAATTTTTCGACCGAAGATTTTGACTATTATTTAATTGCTTCATCGCTTTATTCTTCAAAAATAGAAGGCAACACACTTGATGTAAATAGTTTTTTCAGAAACCGTGGCAAAAAAAATGTTGTGGTAAAGAAAGAAGTTCAAGAAATAGAAGATTTGGTAATGGCTTATAAATTTGCCTCCGAAAATATAATTTCCAAAAAAAATTTCTTAAAAGCTCACGAAATATTAGCTAAAACATTTTTGTCTGCAACATTAAGAGGTAAGGTTAGAAAGGAGCAAGTAGGAATAAGAGATTCAAAAACCCTAAAGCCAGTGTATATGGCAGTTGAGCCTGAATTTGTAAAAGTAGAACTTGATAAACTTTTTGATGATATTGACATTTTATTAAAAAGAGAACTTTCATATAAAGAAGTATTTTATTATGCTTCGATGATTCATATATGGATTGCAAAAATACACCCTTTTATGGACGGCAACGGCAGAGCTGCACGATTGTTAGAAAAATGGTTTATTGTTACAAAACTAGGTTTATCGGCTTGGGCTATTAATTCAGAAAAATATTATTTTGATAATCGGCCAAATTATTATCAAAACATTGCTTTGGGCTTCAATTATTATGCACTATACTGGGATAGGTGTTTGCCGTTTTTGCTCATGCTCCCCGAAGCTGTTAAAGAAACTATAAGCCAATCAAACTAATCAAAACCTAAACTAAAGGTTATCCAAAATGAAAACTACCGAAGCCTTAATTAAAGAATATAAAAGCCTATCAAAAGGCATGATAGATGCCCAAAAATATGCCTACTATGCCGCAACCCATCATTCAACGGCCATAGAAGGCAGTACTTTAACAGAATCACAGGTAATAAATTTATTAGAATTTGGCAAAAGTGCCGCCAATAAGCCTTTTGAAGAAAATCTAATGGTTTTCGACCACCACCAAGCCATACTATTTGTGTTGGCACAAGCCAAAAATAAAACCGAAATAACACCACAGTTTTTGAGACAAATTGCCGCTTTGGTCTGTAAAAATACGGGTGGAATAGTCAATACAATCCTTGGAAATTATGACATTGCCAAAGGCGATTTTAGGCTGGGGAGTGTAAGAGCAGGAAACCGATTTTTTCCTGATGCCAAGAAAGTACCAAAGCTGATTGATAATTTTTGTATCATCACAAACGTAGAAATAATACGTGCCAAAAGCATAGAAGCAAAACTTAGATTGGCTTTTAGCGTTCATTTTCAGTTGGTAAGTATCCACCCATTTGGCGATGGTAATGGCCGAACGTCAAGACTTTTAATGAATTTCGTACAAGCCTATTTTAATTTGCCCCTAGGTATTGTCTATAAATCAGACCGAATAAAATACATCAATGCCTTAGAAGCCGCAAGAAACGCCGAGAACGAAGATGTATTTATTGATTTTATGTTTAGACAATATCACAAATTTTTGAAGGATGAAATCAAAAACCTACAAAAATGAACCACAAAAAAAGCCTCCCACTAATAATGTGAGGCTTTTTTGTGGTTTATCTTTTTATTTTCTTTTCCGCCCAACTTTAAGCCGCTGCCGCACCCAAACAGGGTCATAACCAAAATACTGTGCAAAAAAGCTACTTGGCACAGGCGAATATTTTTGAAGTGAATACTTCTCCCGCATATCATTGAGCCTTTTATTAGCCCAAGAAAGGCTTTTGCCGTCTTGAAAAATCAGTAATAAATCTTTTGCCGTATTAAAAACTTCATCGTCTGATTGCTCAATGTTAAAAAGTGATAATTGCATAAGGTATTGACGGTTATAATGAAACATAAAATTAACAAAAAATATTGAAATTGCTCAATTTCGTATATTTCGTACAAATCGTATATTTCGTACATTTTGTATATTTTGTATATTTCGTATATTCTGTATATTTCATCAATTTCGTACATTTCGTCAATTTCGTATATTTCGTATATAAAATTTTAGGGTGTTATTTATTCAATTACATTTACAGCATCAAATTTTATAACAAAAATCAATGAAATGGATAACAGGAATTGTAGGCTCTTTGGCAGCTTTATACACATTTAATTTTTTGGGCAAAGCTGGCAAAGCAGCAAGTTTTGGCAGAA
>JAYWHL010000476.1:0-2538 GCA_043777715.1 Cytophagaceae bacterium
CGATTCATCTCCATTTCCTTCTTTGATGTCCCCAAAAACCTGGTCGTATGTTCGGTTTTCTTTGATGATATAAAAAACATACTTAATGGGCGAAGTTTCTCCCATTTTTCTTGGAATTGGGTTGCCTTTTTCGCCATCTGCCAACAATTCTTTGTTTTTTGAATAAGGGCAATTTTGATACACCAAGGTTGAATAAACAGCCATTTGTTGCTCGGTGGGGCTTTCCATAATCGTCAGCGAGCCTTTGAACAAACTTCCAATGTATTGATATTCATCGGCATTGGCTTCGGCATTTGCTCCTTTTTCTTGGGCTTTTCGTTTGGTTAATGGATTAGGTCCTTTGGGGTTAGCCCTAGAAGCAAAGCCCTTGCCATTACATACCAAGATTTTGTTATCAACACAAAGCACCCCCGTAGGATACCAGCCCGTAGGCACAAAACCAGCGGCCTTACTTTGGCCAGGTTGTCGCACATCAAAAACGGCTAAACAATTATTGTCGGCATTGGCCACAAACAGTTTTTCTTGGTTTTCTGAAAGACAAAGGGCATTAGGCGTACTACCGATGGGGGCATTGGCAAAAAGAGCCGTATTGAGGGTTTCGGTTACTTCGTTTTGTTTGGTATTGATTACAGAAACAGAGTTATCGTTGGCATTGGCCACAAACAATCGCTCACCCGAATTATCCAAAATCATGGCGTTTGGGTGGCTTTGAGTTTCAATCTGAGCCTCGGTTTTTAGGCTTATTGTGTTTATTTTCAACACTTTAGATGCTCCCCAAAGCGATACATAAATGCTCTTTTGGTCTTTAGACAACAAACAAGCAAAGGCTTCTGAATTGAGAGGCGTTTTAGAAAGCAATTTTCTTGATGCCAAGTCAAACACATAAAGCGAATTATCTTCCTTGGTTACCACAAAAAGCTGGGTTTCGCTCACGCAAATTCCCGTTGGGCTTATTTTAGTTGGCCATGCTTTGCCCAATTCATAAGCATTGCTTTTTACTAATTTATTTTCGACAATATCAAAACTTAGCACTTGATTGTCGTTGCCGCCCGATAAATAAACCTTGGTGTCGTTTTTGCCAAAACACAGGCCATACCATGTTTTTGGAACTTCGGCCACATCTAAAATTCGCTCGGTTTGAATATCAATCAACATCAAACTGTGGGTACTTTGGCCACTATTAACAACCACAGCATATTTTTTTGAAGCAGACAAAACGATGTTCAAAGGCAAATCGCCAAGGGATAGACTTCGGCCAATGGGTGTTAGCGACCAACCATTGGGCAACATCACTCGTTTTGAGCTAAGTTCTTTGAGTAGAGTTTGGTCTGAAATTTTAGGTTTTTGTTGGCAAGCATTCAACAAAAAACCTAAAAAAACGAGAATAAATAGTAAGGAATTTTTCATTTTAGATAGAAAAGGTGGATTTCGTCAAATTTAGAGAAAATAGCCCTCTTTTTTGTAGATTTGTGTTACAATTCACGAAAAGATAAAATACATTTCCTTTGCCATAAGCATACCATGCTAATTTTATAAGAACTAAAAGCCTAGCTTATTCCTCGTTTTGCCTGTTAGATGTCATATTTAAATCACGGATATATTATAAACTCAAAACTTACTGGTGCGAGAATCCTTATCAAAAATATTGTAATCTTATTTTTTTTGAGTTCATTTATTCATATTATAGTTCTTACATTTAGCCTAAACCCATAAAAACCAATACCTTATGAAATTCTTCTTATCTTTTTCAGCACTTATGCTTTGCTTGGTTTTTTCAGCTTCAGCACAGATAGATACCACCCATAAAACCTCTCCTGTTAAAGCTAGAATTGGTGTAGCCGCAGCGGCAGCCGCTTTTGTCCCTAGTGGCTTGTGGGCTATTGAGGCACTTAATACGGCAGGAACAACCATGTTTCAGTCTATTTACAAACCCGATGCCGTGGGTGTTGGCGACCATATTTTTAGATTTTTGGGGCCAAATGGCAACGTATTTTCGGTAAACTCGATAGACCCCGCTTATGGTAAACTCATTAGCCAGTTTGGAGTAAATTATAGTGTGAATGGAGTAAATTATAGTGTGAATGGCGTAAATGGTGTCCAAGGTTATGCCGTAAATGCTAACAAATATGCCCCATTTATTGAAATGAATGCCGAAGACGGCTCAATTTCATTATATGGCGAAAGCGGGACACTCGTTGCTGGAGCAGCAAGAACTGTTTATGATAAAACTTCCCCTGGTTATTCAACCGTAAAAAAGGGTTTGTGTATAAAAGGTACTGGCAATGTAGAATTTGAATTTGGCCTCAAATTTAATGCACTAAACCTCAACAGCACCGCCCAAGCTGCCAATGGCAAAACCTTGAGTTTAGATGCCAATGGCAATGTAATATTGGTAACTTCAAGTGGAGGAGGAACGTCTTCTTCGCCTTGGACATTGAACACCTCCACCAACCATATCAACAATAACAATACAGGGGCGGTGGTTATTGGTACAGGAATTACAGCGTTTCCTGCTAGTTTTAAGCTATTTGTGGCAGG
>JAYWHL010000477.1:0-7033 GCA_043777715.1 Cytophagaceae bacterium
ACGACCACGAACCTTGCCTTTGGCACTTTCCTCAATAATTATGGGGGGATTTTTGGCAGCAAAAGATAATTTTTTTTCTTGGTCAATTTTTGGTCTCGCCATTTTAACTACGATATGTTTGCAAGTATTATCAAACTTTGCTAACGACTACGGCGACTCAAAAAGTGGTGTGGACTCAAAAGATAGGAAAGTGGCAACAAGGGCGGTTCAGATGGGTTTTATTTCGGCTAACCAAATGAAAAACGCTATGATTTTAATGGCCGCATTGTCATTACTGTCGGGTTGTACGTTGTTATACATAAGCCTGAACACCGTAAATATTCAAACTTATTTATGGTTTTTGTTATTGGGTATTTTGGCCATTATTGCGGCCATAACCTATACCGTGGGTAAAAACCCTTATGGATACGCTGGTTTTGGCGATATTTCGGTGTTGATTTTCTTTGGGTTTGTGGGGGTTTGTGGCACCTATTTTTTGTTTTCAAAACAATTCCACCTCCAATATCTTTTGCCAGCTTCATCGTGTGGAATGTTTGCTATGGCGGTTCTTAATGTAAACAATATCAGGGATATAGAAACCGATACCGCCACTGGTAAACTATCAATACCCGTGAGAATAGGAAGAGAAAAAGCTAAATTTTATCACTGGACTTTGTTGATACTGGGTCTTTCTTGTTCAATATTCTATGTGTTTTTATACTTTGAATCTTTAACCCAATATTTGTTTTTATTGACTTTCCCTATTTTTATTTCTCTGGGCATGGGCATACAAAAGGGTCAAAATCCAGCAGACTTTGACCCTTTTCTTAAAAAAACAGCTTTAACGACCTTGCTTTTTGTATTACTCTTTGGCGTTGGAAATCTTCTTTGAAAACTCAATTTGTTCGCCAGCCGCCACTCTTTTATAAAGGTCGGGCGTTGCCAAAATGGTTGCGTCAATTCTTCTATTAGCCCTACGGCCTTCTGGCGTGGCATTGCTGGCTTTAGGGCGAGTTTCGCCATAGCCCTTGGCTGTAAACCTATCTGCATCTACGCCTTTTAAGACAGCAAAATCAGCAAAACTATTGGCACGCCTTATTGATAATTTCATGTTGTAGTCGTCTTTCCCGTCCGAATCCGTATGGCCATCAACTTGCACCGTTGTGAATGGATATTTATTAAGCACGACCGATAAATCAGCAATATTAACCTTGGCAATGGGCGTAAGATTAGACTTATCAAAATCGAATAATACGCCAGGGTCAAACGAGACCTGAATTCCATTATTGATTTTTGTTATTTCTGCATCTTTCAAATACCTTCTCAAATCTTCCATTTGGTGTTGCATCATTTCTTCAATTTTTTGATTAATTTCCGCTTCGGTCAAAACCTTTTGTTCTATATCAATCGGAGTTTTGTTTGGGCTTTCTTTGACTGGATTTTCTTGGTTTTGAGCTTGATTACTAGGATTTTGTATCAATTTTTTCTTTGATTTGCAAGCACCCAAACACAGGAAAAGGCAAAACAAAGTCAGGCTTATAGAAGTAGATAATTTAATCATGAAGTCTTTAAATTTTATAGGGTTGAATAATTGGGGGGCAAAAATTGTTTAATTTTGTATTCATTGAATTACCAAATTAGGTTTATTTTCAAACTTTTGCTAACAAAAAACCTAAAAATCTTATATTATTGTAAGTTAATTCCATAATCACAAAATTCTCAACTAATTACATTACAAAAAAATGAGGCATCTATTTATTATTTCTCTGGCTGTATTCTTTAGCTTTTTCTCCCAAAAAGTATCGGCTCAAGGCAGTCCAGTTTCTAAATCTGTAAATGATTACTTTGAAGAAGGCACTCAAAAATACATAAAACAAGACTATAATGGTGCAATCGCAGCATTTTCGGTGGCTATTTCGATGAACAACGACAACCCCGTTTTGTATTACAATCGGGGCATTGCAAAAGCAGCCTTAAAAGACCATCGTGGTGCGATAAGCGACTATGACAAAGCCATTGATTTGAACTCTAAGGACAAAGAATCGTATTTTGGTCGTGGCGAAAGCAAACGCCAACAAGAAGACTTAAAAGGTGCTTTGCAAGATTTTAATAGAGTTTTAGAACTTGCCCCCAACGACCCTGCCACTTTTTTTAAAAGGGGTCAAATAAGAGCAAAACTCGAAGATTACAAAAGAGCCTTGTCAGATTTTAACAAATCAGTAGAACTGGACGCCAACAATGCCCAGTCATATTATTACAGAGGACAATGCAGAGTAAAACTTGAAGATTATTTTGGTGGAATCAACGATTTTTCAGAAGCCATTAAATTAAGCCCTAAACGCTCGCAGTTTTATTCTGGTCGAGGGTATGCTTTTGTTAAAACTCAACAATACAAACAATCTTTGGAAGATTACACAAAGGCAATTAGCCTAAACCCAGACGAACCAGAGTCGTATTATTATCATGGATTTTGCAAGGGTCAATTGGGTGATTTTAACGGGGCATTGGCCGATTTTGACAATGCAATCGCTAAAAAAGGGGATTATGTAGAAGCCTATTATGGCCGTGGATTTGCAAAAAGTAGGCTTGGCCAACAAAAAGATGCCCTCTTAGACCTCAATAAATCTATTGAACTAAACAACAACGTTACAGAAAAAGCCCTATATACTGGCCCAATTAGTAAATCGGTTTTAGATGATTTGCGTAGTACGATTCAAGAAAAAACCAAGCTAAACGAAATGACTTCGGAACGTTCGGAGGCTTTTTACATCAGAGGAAACTCTAAAAATAAATTGGGCGATACCAAAGGAGCAATTCTTGATTTTAACAGAGCCATCGAAATGAACCCAATTTTTGCAGAAGCCTATTTTGCAAGAGCCATGACGAGGTCTTATACAGGAGACCAAAAGGGTGCTATTCAAGATTTTTCAAATACCTTAAAATTAAATCCAAAATTTGCCGAAGCATTTTATATGAGAGGAATCATTCAAAACGCCTTGGGAGATGTAAATGCTGGTTGTTTGGATTTGAGCAAAGCAGGCGAACTGGGTTACAATCCTGCCTATAATGTAATCAAAGACTATTGCCAGTAAAATTGCTAAGTAGAAGATAGAATATAGAAGCGAGAAGATAGAATGGCAATACATTGATAATCAGAGTATTATTAAATTCGATAACCCAATTATTTAGTGTCAAGTACTTATTTAATCGTATTTCAATAAAAAAAGAGAAGCATTTGCTTCTCTTTTTTTATTGAAAACTTCCATTTTTTATTCAAATCGTAAATGTTTTACCGATTCTCCCGAATTTGCCAGTTCTTCTAACGAATCTATTCCGATTTGCAAATGATTGATAACAAACTGGGTTGTAACTTTTTTATCGGATTCCTCGGTTTTTACACCTTCTGGAGTCATTGGATTATCCGAAACCAACAACAATGCTCCGTGCGGAATATGATTGGCAAAACCAACCGAAAAAATCGTTGCGGTTTCCATGTCAATAGCCATTGCCCGCAGTTCTCGTAGGTATTCCTTAAATTTTTCGTCATGCTCCCAAACCCTTCTATTGGTGGTATAAACCGTTCCTGTCCAATAATCTAACTCATGTTTTTTTATCATAGACGACACCGCCCTTTGCAAACGAAACGAAGGCAAGGCGGGGATTTCTTTCAATAAATACGAGTCGCTAGTGCCTTCGCCTCTGATGGCTGCAATTGGCAAAATTAAATCACCGAGTTGGGTATGTCTTTTGAGTCCTCCACATTTACCCAAAAACAAAACGGCTTTTGGATTAATGGCCGACAGTAAATCCATTACGGTTGCAGCCATGGCACTGCCCATACCAAAATTAATAATAGTGATGTTGTTGTGAGTGGCCGTTTGCATAGGTCTATCTTTGCCAATTATTTCGACACCAAACTTACTTGCAAACATTTCGACATAATTTATGAAATTTGTCAAAAGTATATATTCGCCAAAGTCCTCATTTTTTGTACCTGTATATCTTGGTAGCCAATTATCTACAATTTCTTTTTTGCTTTTCATTTTGTTTTTTGTCAATAATGTTAATCTCGTAACTCGTCAAACGTTTTTTTTAATGATTTTAGTTTCAACCCAATTCCAGCATAATAAGTTCAAACAATCTCTGAACCTAATAACAGAAAAATCATGCTAGAAAACCTCAAGCCCCTAAACCTTCCAAAAGCTAATTTAATACTAAAATCCAAAGAAGGTATCCTGTTTGTTAAAGATTTAATACGAGCTAAGTATTTGGTACTCACACCCGAAGAATGGGTACGCCAGCATTTAATCTCGTTTTTTATAAATCAGTTGGGCTATCCCAAAACGTTATTTTCGATAGAAAGGGGATTGAATTTTTATACTCGAAAAAAACGGACTGACCTCCTCGTTTTAGACAGAAAAGGAAAACCCTGGCTCTTGGTAGAATGTAAGGCGAGCGAAGTGGCCATCACCGAAAAAACCCTCCAACAAGTGTTGGCATATAATTCATACTGGCGTTGTCCTTATGTTATGATGTCGAATGGTTTGGAACATCAAATATTTGAAAGCAACGAAGAAAGTAATTTTTTGAAAAAATTGAGTGATTTTCCGATTTATCCTATTGAATGAGTTACTTTTTGATTTTTTTTGAGTCTAAATACGGTAACCTTTAATACCCGTATCTAATGTCAAAATATCTACCCCAATTACAACAATTTCTGTCAAGTTTTTCAGAACTAAATGCAAAAGAGTGGGCTTATATTTCCCAAAATGTTCAGTTATTAGACTTTGAAAAAAAATCTTATTTATCTCAAATTGGAGATAAAATTGAACACATTGATTACATCATCGAAGGTTCTGTTCGTATGTATTTTGTTACAGATGATAAAAGAGACATCTCTATCAATTTTAGTTTTAGTAATCAGTTAATTCACGATTTTTGTTTGAGTTCTAAGTCCAAAATTTCGGAATTTCACGTTCAGGCTTTAACCCCAACCAAGGTTTTTAGATTAGCCGAAAAACACCATATTTATCTAAACAAAACCTTTGATACCTACCAAAAGCGTAGAACGGCAATGTTGGGCAAGGAATTATCTGATAAAATGAAAAGAGAGAAAAATTTATTGAGCCTAAACGCCGAGCAAAACTACCTAAAAGTTTGTGCTGACTCTCCAGAAATTATCCGATTTATACCCGTTAAAGACATCGCATCTTACTTAGGAATCCACCCAGAGAGTTTGAGTAGAATCAGAAAAAACATGGCTTGATTTATCAAAATACTCGCCCCAAAATGGTAGAATCGAAGAATATACTCAAATCAAAAAAGGTCAAAGCCCACATTTAGTGCTTTGACCTTTTTTGTTGAAAACAGACTCAAAAAATTTCTATTTTAGTACGATAAACTATGGGACTCTATCTATTTCTTGGAGTTTTTCTAATACTTTTTGGCTTATTTGAAAAGTAAGATTTTCGATAAAATAACTCCCAGCGGCTGGGTCGGTTGTTGCTGAAAGGAACGATTCTTGCTCAAGAATTAAACTAATATTTCTTGAAATTCTTCTCGCAAACTCATCGCTTTGGTGTGAGTATTTATCTATTACCGAAATTTGTAAAACATCACAACCACCCAAAATTGCCGCAGTACTGGCATAAGTAGCTGCGATTAATTGATGATTGGGTAAATCATCAATTCTTTTGTCCGTCTTACATCTCACAAAAACACTTGTTTGAAGTTGATAATTTTGCAGAATTATCTCTGAAAACAAATATTTCAAGGCCCTGATACTCGCAATTTCAGTAAAAAAATCTTGCCCAATCTTCAACTCAAATTGGATATTTTCTAAAATTATTTTAATATCTAAACCCAATTCACTGAGTTCGTCAATGGCGATAATCGCTTTTTGAACAAGTAAAGCTAGGTTTTGAATTGGTTTACTGGTTTCAAATTCAGAATCATTAAGCCTAATGGTAATACACCTAAACTTGGGAGAATTTTTAGTGAGTTCTATCAAATTGGCAACCTTAGGCCAATCAATTGTTTCATTATCATTAAACCAAATACCGCCTTTCATCTGATAATTTATAAATTTCAAAAGTGCATTGGTAAATAAAACTGGATTATCAACTTCAAAAAAACAAGGTGTTTCATTTAATTTGACATTTTTAAGCGTTTTTTGAATATCAATCTCAGATATTTTGGATTCACTAAAAACCAAATCAAATGAATTTGCTCCGCCTTCAATGGCTTTTTGAATTAAAACTTGGGTATCTTTATTTTTTTCTACAACGATTCGTTCCTCTAAAAGCCAAGTTCTTTTAGCTTGACTATCAACTTGTTGGGCATCTTGGATTCCTGATTCAAACTTATTTTCTAAATCACTGGCATCAAAATATGGATTCACTAATAAGCCCTCGATTGTTTTTGAGGTAAGACTTTCTTCAAAATTTTTTCCTTTCAAATCTGTTATGGCTTGGTTTTTCCATGCTTGTTTGGATAGCTTCTCGAAATCAGCGAATAGATTCATTTTTTGTGATTTAAAAAATTTTAAGAATTTAGAACTTGAAAATAAAATGATTAATACCTTGTTTATCAAATAGATATAAAATCGAAATTGAAATCTATTTTCTATTTACAGTCAAAAGTATAAAAACTGTTTCTAAGTAAAGCAAAAATTTATAACTTTGATGTTCGTTGGCCCCAAAACCTAGGGGCTTTTTTTGTGATTATTAAATTTAATTTTTTGTGATGGGAGACGTAAAATCAATTTGGGCTAAATGTTTGCAGATTATCCGTTCGGATATTTCTGAACAAAGCTTCAAAACTTGGTTTGAACCCATAACGCCAGTTAAAATTCAAAATTTTACGCTTACGATTCAAGTACCAAGTCAGTTTTTTTTTGAATGGCTAGAAGAGAATTATGTTAACCAACTACGTAAGGCCATAGACCAAACCATTGGCCGAAACGGAATGTTAGAGTATTCGGTGATAGTAGATAAGGGCGATGACAAAAAGCCGCCCATTACTTATAATTTACCCAATCAAAAAAAACCAAATA
>JAYWHL010000478.1:0-2532 GCA_043777715.1 Cytophagaceae bacterium
TAGTTCTTTTTCTGCCTCCAAAAGCGTACTTTTTGCCAAGATATTTTGGCTAATTTGTTGGCCAATACCCGGTATTTTATTCAATTTATGTTGCCCCGAGGCCATTACTTCCGCCGCCGACCCGCAATAACTTACTAAATTCCGAATCAGAACACTACCCACGCCAGGGGTAAGGCTAAGGGCAACTTGACAGAGTTTTTCTTGTGTCATAAATTAATGGACAATTTGAAATGGATAATTTACAGCTTTTAATCCATTAATAATCAGATGTTTGGCTAAATAAAGAACAATTATTAGACTTATCTTTTGTTTGGAATTGATAATAAGTCCTTTCTTGCAGACCCGAAATTATTGAAAATTGACAAGAAAACCTTTTGATTGGCAAATTATAAAGTTTTTTAATTTACTACCGCTTGATAATGAGCATTTTAGTTGATTTGAGACAAAAAAAACAAAGATTTTATTCTTAATCTTTGGTAACTAAAAGCCCCAAAATGATGTTTCACAACCATAAAGAACAAATTAAAATTTCAAAAATGAAACTATTTAAAACGATTGCCTTGGTGGCTTGTGTCATACTAGGTTTTTTTGCTTGTAACAATAACGACCCCAAGGCCAAAGAAAAACAGTTAGAAACAAGCGTTTTGGCTCTCCATGACTCTACGATGGCTCAAATGGAAACGCTGGCAAATATGCAAGAGTCTGTTAAAAAAATCATTACTGCTGATAGCACAAAAGCCAAAGAAGGAAGCCAAGTGCTTAATAGTTTGGCTGATGCCGACAATGCCATGATGGACTGGATGAACAATTATGACGGCAAGTATATTGATGCAGGGCATACTCACGAAGAGGTAATGACCTACCTAACAAAGCAAAAAACGAGTATCGAAGCCGCTCAAAAAAAGATGAATGAAGGGATTAGTCAATCTAAGAAATTTGTAAATCCATGACCCCGAAAATATTTATTTCAATGATTTTGGGGCTTATCCTTGGCTTAAATGCTTGTGATAATGTTCCTAAAAAACTGCCTTATCTTGGCGAAAGAGATACAAAAACCAGTACCGTTAATGGCAAGGCAATAACAGATACCATTTATCATCAAATACCTGATTTTGAGTTTATTAATCAAAATAATGAACGCATAACTAATCAAAATTTTGGAGGAAAAATCTATGTGGCCGACTTCTTTTTTACGACTTGCCCAACGATATGCCCAAAAATGAAAACGCAATTGTTGCGGGTTTATGAACAATTTAAGGATAATCCGCAGGTGGGGATATTGTCGCATACCATCGACCCAAGGCATGATTCGGTGGCGGTGTTAAACGAGTTTGCCAAAAACCTAGGCGTAACAGGCCAAATGTGGCAGTTTGTAACGGGCGACAAAGCAAAAATTTATGAAATTGGTCAAAAATCATACATGGTTACAGCCACCGAAGACAACACCCAGCCAGGGGGCATAGTACACAGTGGGGCGTTTATTTTGATAGACAAACAAAGGCATATTCGTGGGCTTTATGACGGAACTGTACCCGAAGCCGTCGATAAAATGATGGCCGATATGAAGATTTTGTTGGAAGAGGGTAAAAAGTCGCAGTAGGTAATTAGAGTTGGGTTATATTCCAATAATTAGAAACAAATATGAAAAAAATAGCAATAGTATGTAGTGCAATTTGCCTGTTTTGGGCTTGTGATAGTGCCGAAGAAATAAAACGAAAACAATACATTGCCGAAGGTTTTGAACTTTATAAACTAAACTGTGCCAATTGCCACCAAGCCGATGGCACGGGCCTTGGCAAGCTATACCCTCCCATCAAAAATTCTGATTATTTACTCAAAAACAAAGCCGCCGTAGTGGCTAGTATGAGATACGGTTTGGCCGATTCTATTGTGGTAAATGGCAGAGGGTATCATCATGCAATGCCAGCCAATGATAAACTAACCAATATGGAAATTGCCGAAATCACGACCTTTTTGTATAACCAATGGGGAAACGAAAAGACAATTACGAGCATTGCTGATGCCGAAAAAATTCTTTCTATTGCTTCTCAAATGCCCCAAAAATAGTGCTTACTAACATGAAAATTTCTTTGATTTCGGCCATGAGTCTCAACCGTGCCATTGGCCTAAGAGGGCGGTTGCCGTGGCATCATGTACCTGCCGACTGGCAAAATTTGGAACGAGTAACTGCCGACCGCAAAATGATAATGGGGCGTAAAAGTTATGATACGCCAGATAGGCTGTGGTCGAAAAAAGGCAATATTGTGGTAAGCCAACAGTTTGATTATCAACTAGATGAAGGCTTTGAACTAGCCAATAGTTTTGAAGAAGCCTTAAAAATGTATAAAAATGAAGAAGAAATTTTTGTGATTGGCGGCGAGCAAATTTTTAGGCAAGCCCTGCCCAAAGCCGATGCAATTCATCTAACCATTATTCACGATGTGTTTGAAGGCGATGCGTTCTTTCCTCAATTCAACGAAAATCTTTATACTTGCCAACGCAGAGATTTTAAGGCCGATAACCTCAATCCTT
>JAYWHL010000479.1:0-2526 GCA_043777715.1 Cytophagaceae bacterium
GCATCTTCTATTTTTTCAAATAAAAGTCCAAGATTTTGAATATTTTGACCATCGGCTAACAAATCAAAATTCCCTGCTTTTGCCCAGTCTTTGGTTTGAAAACCTAACATATCTCGCAGCTTTTGGGCGGTAAAAGGCAGAAAAGGTTCAGCCAAAATGCTCAAATTAGCGGCAATTTGTAATCCAATGTTCAAGATACTCGCTTTTCGTTCGGGATTGTCTTTAATTTTCCAAGGTTCGGTTTCGGCCAAATATTTATTCCCAATCCTACAAACATCAATAAAACTAGACAGGGCTTCTCTGAACCGAAAATTTTCGAGCGATTCGCCTATCTTTTTCGGCATTTCTGCCAATTGTTCTAGCATTAATTTATCAAAATCTGTCAATTCTCCACGTGGAGGCACTTTACTATCATAATTTTTTTCGGTCAATACAACCGCTCTATTTACGAAATTTCCGAAAATAGCTACTAATTCATTGTTATTTCTTGCTTGAAAATCTGCCCAAGTAAAATCAGAATCTTTGTTTTCGGGGCCATTGGCCGATAGTGCGTATCTCAAAACATCTTGTTTGTCAGGAAATTCTACTAAATATTCGTGCAACCAAACTGCCCAATTTCTTGAAGTTGATATTTTATCGCCTTCCAAGTTCATAAACTCAAAAGCTGGTACATTGTCGGCCAATTGATAACTCCCTTCGGCCATGAGCATCGCAGGAAAAATTAAACAATGAAAAACAATATTATCTTTGCCTATAAAATGTACAATTTTGGTATCGTCGGCTTTCCAGTATTTTTCCCAATCTTGGCCTTTTAGCTCTTTGGTAAATGTGATGTAACCAATGGGGGCATCAAACCAAACGTACAAAACCTTTCCTTCGGCATTTTTTAAGGGTACTTTTATGCCCCAATCCAAATCCCGAGTCATGGCACGGGGCAATAATCCAGCCTTTAGCCAACTTTGGCATTGGCCATAAACATTTGATTTCCAGTCGTTTTGATGAGACCCAACGTATTCCTCTAGGGCGGGCTGCATTTTATCCAAAGGCAAAGACCAATTGGTTGTCGTTTTTTTAACAGGATTACTACCGCTCAAAGTTGATTTTGGATTTTTTAATTCCATCGGGCTCAATGCCGTTCCACAACGCTCGCATTGGTCGCCGTAGGCATTTTCGTTGCCACAAACTGGACAAGTTCCTGTGATATAACGGTCGGCCAAAAACTGGTTGGCCACTTCATCAAAATACTGTTCCGAACTTTCTTCTATAAAATTACCTTTGTCGTACAGCGTCGTAAAAATTTCTTGAGAAAGTTTGTGGTGTTCGGGTTTGGAAGTTCGTGAGTAAATATCAAAACCAATTCCAAAATCTTCAAACGATTTTTTGATAATTGTATAATATTTATCCACAACTTCTTGCGGACTAACACCTTCTTTTTTGGCTTTTATCGTTATTGGAACACCGTGTTCATCAGTACCCGACACAAAAGCAACATCATGGCCTTTGGCACGTAAATACCTCACATAAGTATCAGCAGGAATGTAACAACCCGCCAAATGACCAATATGAATGGGGCCATTGGCATAAATTAGGGCGGCGGTTACGGTGGTTCTATTAAAAGTTTTGCTCATTTTGGCAGTTCAAATTGTTTTTTACAAAATTATGCCTTTTGAGCCGTAAATCCGAAGAGATTACGATTTAGCCACTTTATCTTTGTGGGAAATTATCAACTAAAATAAAATTTATACTCAATCATTCAACAGTATAGCCATGGCATACAGCGATTTTACACTTTATGATTTAGAAGAGAAATTTGGAATAATTTCTCAAAGAAAACGGCTGTTTAATACAGTCGAACCAGTTGATAACATTAGTGATTGGTTAAAATACAACATTGAATTGGCCGAAGAATTGCCTGTAAAAAGCGAAAAAGCTAAATCTGAACTAATTGTAATGCCTATTTTGGTAGAATTGAGAAAAAATAATCTCAAATATTTTACCATTTATTCGGGCGATAGCCTAAATATTGATGAGCGTTTGAAAGGAGAATGCGATTTTATTTTATCAAAAGAAACAGGTAGTGCCGAAATAAATACACCCATTATGCAGGTGGTAGAAGCCAAAAGAAATGACGTTGAAGTTGGAATTTCGCAATGTGCAGCACAAATGGTTGGAGCAAAAAAATTTAATGAAAAGAAGAATAAAAACCAAAACACGGTTTATGGTTGCGTAACCACAGGAGATGACTGGCTTTTCTTGAAATTAACGGACAAAATAATCATCGATACCAAAAAATATTATCTAGGCAATTTACCCGAATTATTAGGAGTTTTTCAGGTAATTATATCTGAATTTAAACAAGAAGAAATAGAAAACAGGTGTGAATTGTGAGGAATAAAAACAAAAAATTATCATAAAACTATCAAATAAATAGAAAACCAAACAAAAAAATGTCAAGACAAAACATACTTTCTGGCTCGCCGTGGGAGGATAAAATGGGCTATTGCCGAGCCGTAAAAATTGGTAATT
>JAYWHL010000480.1:0-2523 GCA_043777715.1 Cytophagaceae bacterium
TTGGCATTCAAGGGGTTTTCGACCCAAGCTGCCTTTTTTGATTATGACCACGATGGTGATTTAGACTGTTATTTGCTCAATCATGCCGTGCATACCTCCCGAACCTACGACCGTGTAACCACTCGATTGTTGATAGATAACCAAGCGGGGGATTTTTTGTATAAAAACAATAATGGCCGTTTTGTGGACGTAAGCAAACAAGCAGGAATATATCAGGCTGCCATGGGTTATGGCTTGGGTATTGCCGTGGCCGACCTCAACAACGATGGCTGGGAAGATTTATACATTTCTAATGATTTTCACGAAGACGATTATTTTTATATCAACCAAAAAAACGGTACTTTCAAAGAATCCATCAAAGAAAAATTTGGGCATTTAAGTCGTTTTTCGATGGGGTCTGATATTGCCGATGTCAATAACGACGGTTTGCCCGATATTATGACCTTGGATATGTACCCCAACGACGAAACCATAGAGAAATCATCATCGGGCGAAGACGCCTTCGATATTTTTATGTATAAACTTCAATACGGTTATTTTAATCAATATTCCCGCAATTGCCTTCAACTTAATGTTGGCAACGGGCATTTTGCCGAGGTGGGTTCTATGGCAGGGGTATCGGCCACGGACTGGTCGTGGTCGCCACTTTTTGCGGACTATGACAACGACGGCATCAAAGATTTGTTCATAACCAACGGTATTCCAAAACGCCCCAACGATTTAGAGTACATTAAGTACATTTCTAACGACTCCCTGCACTATGCCGATGACGTTTCGAGGCAATTAGACCAAAAAGCGTTTAATCAAATGCCAACGGGCGATGTTCACAATTTTTTGTTTAGGGGTTCAAAATCATTGATTTTTGAAGATAAATCTGCCGTGTGGGGCTTTGACAAAAAAGGCTGTTCTAATGGGGCCGTTTATGCCGACCTTGATAATGACGGCGACCTCGACCTCGTAACCAATGATATAAATGCCCAAGCGGGGATATTTAAAAACAATGCCAACGAGCAAAATAAAAATAATTTCTTGGCCATAAAACTGGCTGGGAATAATGCCAATACTTCGGGTTTGGGAGCTAAGGTTATCTTAAAAACCAAAGGCCAAACCCAGTATCAAGAAATGATGACCACCCGTGGATTTATGTCGTCGGTGGCTCCTGTGATACATTTTGGGTTAGCAGGAAGCCAAAATATAGATTCCCTCATCGTGATTTGGAACACAGGCAAGGCCGAAGTGATAACCAACGTGAGAGCCAATCAAAGCCTAGTGCTGAAACAACAAAATGCCACTTTGGCTTGGCAATGGCCAGCACCTGCTGCCAAAACTTTTGAAGATATTTCGGATAAATTTGTGATGGATTATAGCCACAAAGAAAACCAACATTATGACTTTGAACGTGAGTCGCTTGTGCCTTTTATGGTATCAGCCGAAGGTCCAGCCTTGGCCACTGGCGATGCCAATGGCGACGGCCTAGAAGATATTTATGTGGGCGGGGCAAAGTACCAGTCGGGGCAATTGTTTTTACAAAATGCCAAAGGCGAAATGCTGAAAAGTAAGCAACTGGCCATAGAGGCAGATTCTATTTATGAAGATGTGGACGCTGTGTTTTTTGATGCCGATAACGACAACGACCTCGACCTCTATGTGGTGTCGGGAGGGAACGAGTTTTTTGACCTCATGCCCGAACAATTCGATAGGTTGTATATCAACGATGGAAAGGGAAATTATACCCGAAACGCCAAAGCACTGCCCGATATGTTTGAAAACAAAAGCTGTGTGAAACCTTGTGATATTGACAAAGACGGCGACCTCGACCTTTTTGTGGGTGGCCGTGTGCGGTCGATGGCTTATGGAAAAACCCCTAATTCTTATCTTTTGATAAATAACGGAAAAGGAATTTTTGAAGATAAAACCAAGAGTCAAGCCCCAGAATTGTCTGAAGCAGGCATGACCACAGGCGCCGAATGGGCAGATATTGACAAAGACGGCGACCAAGATTTGGTGGTTATTGGCGACTGGATGCCTATCAAAATCTTTACCAATAATGGCAAAGGAAGCCTTGATTTGATGGACTTTAAACTAGAAGGCGACATAGCCAACCGTAAACTGATAGCCAACAAACTCGAAAATATGCAGGGGCTTTGGCAAGGGCTGTGTGTTCAAGATTTTGACAATGATGGCGACCCAGATTTGATGATAGGAAACCTTGGCCAAAACACTAAACTCAGAAAAATGGGCGGGGAGTCGGCTATGAAAATGTACGTAAAAGATTTTGACAAAAACAACAGTACAGAACAAGTGGTGTGTGTGAGCAGAGGCGAAGGCGAGTTTTATCCTATTGCCACCAAAGACGAACTGGGCAAGCAAATACCGAGTATTATCAATAAAAGATATGTGAAATACCCAGATTTTGCAGGGAAAAATATAGAAGAAATTTTTAAAGGAGCAGAGTTGAGCGGTTCGGTAATAAAAGACGTAACTATCTTTGAATCAGTGTATTTAGAGAATAAAGGCAATGGT
>JAYWHL010000481.1:0-2521 GCA_043777715.1 Cytophagaceae bacterium
AGCCAAACAAAAAGGCCAAACCATTGGCTTTGTGCCTACCATGGGGGCTTTGCACGAGGGACATTTATCGCTCATAAAAACTGCCAAGACTCAAAATGATTTGGTGATATGTTCTATTTTTGTAAATCCAACACAGTTTAATAACCCCGAAGATTTGGCCAAATATCCTCGTACTTTAGAGGCCGACAGCCAGTTATTACAAAGTGTGGCTTGTGATGTTTTGTTTGCACCAAGTGCCAGCGAGATGTACCCATCGTTGCCCCGTTTAAACATCAATTTTGGTAGCCTCGAAACCGTGATGGAGGGGGCTTTTCGGCCTGGGCATTTTAATGGCGTGGGTATTGTGGTGGCCAAGTTGTTTAATATTGTGGCGGCTGATGATGTATATTTTGGCCAAAAAGATTTCCAGCAATGTATGGTTATTAGGCAACTCATAGCCGATTTATCAATACAAACCACTATGCACATTTGCCCGACACTCCGAGAAGCCGATGGACTGGCGATGTCGTCGAGGAATAGGAACTTAACGCCCGCCCACAGAGCCAAAGCACCTATTATTTATCAGACTTTGTTATTAGCCCAAAAAATGCTAGAAACTACTGGTATAGAGGCAGTTAAAAGTTTTGTAAGCCAACAATTTGAAGATATTAACGGCGTACAATTAGAGTATTTTGAGATAGCCAATGCCCAAACCTTAGCCCCAATCTTGGAAAAAACAGACGATGAAATAGCCCTTTGTATTGCCGTTTTTTTTGGAAAGGTAAGACTGATTGATAACCTTAGTGCTTTGGTGGAAAGTTAAATTCTGATACGTAGATTTTGGTAATAATCTGAATATCAGACCTTTGTATTCTTTGTGCCTTTGTGGTTTATTTTGTGTTTTTGCTTAATTAAGAATTATGTGTTCTCTGCCCTCAAAACCCTCATTGACCAGGGCGATACCTTTTTTCTAGGTTTTTCAGTACATCTTCCTTGTAAAATAGCACGTCTTTGAAACTTCCTTGTTGGTACATCAGGGCTTGGTCGTTAAAATGTATTGAGTTTTTATTACCACCATTGCCTCCTGCCAACAGAGATTTTGCTTTGATTTTTTCGCCAAATTCTACTGCACAAACAAAACTATTTCCCCCCACGCCGTAGCGTTTTTTTGCTCCTTCGGCATATTTACTATTAAACGACGGCAAACAGCCCCAAAGTGCCGAGGCTCTGCCTATGGCCAAACTTGGCAAATCGTCGTCATATTTTTCTTGGATATTGCCCGTAAGTCGCTGAAAACGATTGAGTTCGCCCCAAGGCATTTGCCATTTGCCAAACTTGGTTTTTAGGTCTTTCACTGTTTTGAGAAGTGGCAATAACAAATCCTCTTTTGTGGCTGTGGCAATAAATTTTTTGGTGTTTTCAACTTGGTCAAGCTCCCCTTCTTCTACATAAATCCTCGTAATCATGGGATTCATTTTTTGGGCAGTTTCTATGGCCAAGGTCGTGGCAATAGAATTTTCAGAGGCTCGATAATCCCAATTTTTGAGGATAGTAATTGGTTCGTTCAATAAAGTATAAAGCGAATCGCTTGGCTGCACATTGGCCTCAAAGGAATTTACCATGGCTGGCACCAAAAACTCGAAAGCCGACAGATAAGTATCGTAACCTGTGGCAATTATTTTATCGATGGTGTAGTTTTTTCCCCAACTCAAAACCCTTACGGCATTAAGTCCTCTAAAATTTTCTCCGTCTGGAGCCATATATGGCCGATAATCCGACTTTTTGGGGCTATTACCTCCAGCCACCGTGTAAGGCGTTGAATTACAATTTTGCAACCAGCCATTCACAGGATTATAACTATGCACGGTTTCCGCTACGGGGTGCAAACCCTTCCACTCAGTTTTGGAAGTAGAGCCGTCCACGACCTTCCCCCAGTTATAGCTAGGGTCTCGGATAGGGATATAATTGCCATGCCAGTAGGCAATGTTACCTTGATTATCAGCAAAAACGGTGTTATTAGAAGTATTGGCTTTTAAGTCCATCACTTTTTTATAGTCTTCAAATCCTTTGGCCTTGGTGCGTTTCCAAGACTGAACCAAACTGGCCATTGCCCGATTATACGACCTCAAACTTATCCATTTTCCATCTCTTTGTGCCATTATTGGGCCGTGGTGGGTGTAGTAAGCGGTTATGGTTTTGTTTTTAAGAAGGTCGTTTTCAAGATATTTCAAAACGATTTTCCTTTGGGTAATGGGCTTTAATTTTCCATCAAATTCATAAAATAATTTTCCGTTTTTCCTAGAAACCTTCTCGGCATACATATCCGCCACGTCCACATTATTAGAGGTGTGCATCCAGCCGCAGTATTGGTTAAAGCCCTGATATACAAATATTTGCCCCCAAGTAACAGCCCCGTAGGCATTCAAACCTTCTTGGCTAACTACCTGTACTTCGGGTCGAAAATAGAACGTTGTGTGTGGATTGATGTATAAAATGGCTTTACCCGATTCGGTAAGTTTTGGAGCAATTGCAAAGCCATTAG
>JAYWHL010000482.1:0-6953 GCA_043777715.1 Cytophagaceae bacterium
GATTGTATTTTGGAAGAAAGATAAACTTCAAAAAGAACTCATCAGAGGCAGTTTGAGCAGACTGGAAAGCCAGATTTCTCAGAATTTTATTCAGCGTTGTCATCGGTCGTATATCGTAAATCTTCATCAAGTGGTTTCGGTGTCGGGCAATGCCCAAGGCTATAAACTACATTTTGAAAACACTGATTTATTAGTACCCGTTGCTCGCAAATATGCGAGTTTGGTTACACAAAATTTTAAGTGATACGTACAAATACAAAATAAACCACAAAGGAACAAAGAATACAAAGAGTTGATATTCAGTTTTTTATAAATAATTTATAGCTTTTTTCCCGTGGTTGGGTAGCTCACCAACCACCTTTGCGAAAGCAATATGCTTAGACAAATCTCTGTGTTGTGCTATTTTTTGTAAAATTGTCCGTTCTCCATACCTTATGTTCAAAATAGTATAGAAATCAAGCACTTGTACCCAACCTTAGCCCATGGATTTTGGAAAACTACCAACCAGCCAGTTAGATACTATCGACTTTGGTTTAAGAGCAGATAATTCGTTTAATGTCAGGGTATTAGATAACAAAACGAATCGAACACCCAAGGTTTTTGTGGGCTGTCCTGTTTGGCAAAACAAGCAATGGCTAGGCAAAATATACCCACACAAAGCCAAAGAAAAAGACACTTTGGGTTTATACACAAGGCAGTTCAACACGATAGAACTCAACGTTACGCACTATCAGATTCCGAGTACCGAAACCATCAACCGTTGGCAAGCCGAAGCTGCCGAGGGTTTCGTTTTTTGTCCAAAGTTTCCGCAAATCATTAGCCACGAAAAACTACTGCAAGGCACCGAAAGCCTAACCGAAAATTTTTGCCAACAAATTTTGGGACTTGGCCAAAATTTAGGGCTGCCTTTTTTGCAATTATCGCCCGCTTTTGGCCCCAAACTCTTGCCAGTATTGCGTAATTATTTAGAATCATTGCCTAAAAACCTAAAAATAGCAGTTGAATTTAGAAACGTTGAATGGTTTACTGATGACAAAATTTGGCAAAATGCACTTGCTTTGCTTCAACATCATCAAATGGCTACGGTTATTACCGATGTTGCGGGGAGGAGAGATGTTTTGCACCAAAGTTTGAGTGTACCCATATTGGCTTTGCGGTGGGTGGGCAACAACTACCCCAGCGACTATCTGCGGATAGACCAATGGATACAAAAACTCAAAGTTTGGTTATCTCAAGGGCTGAACGAATTTTATCTGTTCGTACACGTGGACGACAACAATACCGCCCCCGAATTGGCCACCTATTGGATTAAACAACTGAACCTGCACTGTGGTTTAGCCATCAAAGAACCTCAATTTTTACCCAAAATCGTGCAAACTTCATTGTTTTAGGCATTTACAAAACAAGTTCTACTCGCCCGTTTTTTAAGCCTCAACCTCCGTTCAACATTGTATTTGTATTAAATAAAGAAAAAATTGTTTCTTGCTTTGAAATATTTACTATGTTAGCATTCAAAATATAAACAAGTAGAATGATGATCTGATTTATTGTTGTGAGTTCAAATTGATTAACAACAATAAAATTTCAAACTATCTGCCTTGCTTTATGTTATTTGACTGACTTCCCTTTAAAAATCAAACCTTTCAAAACAATCAATCTTAATTATGAAAAAAATGTTACGACAAACAGGCGTACTGTTGCTGGCCATGTTTTTGGGAATATTAACAACCCAAGCACAAGACCGAACAGTAAAAGGAAAAGTAACGGCAGCCGACGACGGGTCGGGTTTGCCAGGGGTGAGTGTGGCCTTAAAAGGTACAAACAAGGGCGTGGTTACGGCCATAGACGGTACGTATAGTATTGCAGTGGGCAATAACTCTACCTTGGTTTTTAGCTTTATTGGCTATAAAAGTACAGAGGTGGCCGTGG
Source organism: Cytophagaceae bacterium (assembly GCA_043777715.1). Lineage (GTDB taxonomy): Bacteria > Bacteroidota > Bacteroidia > Cytophagales > Spirosomataceae > JAYWHL01. Next base: position 1,930 of record JAYWHL010000482.1, read on the forward strand.
GTAGCAAAACCATGATAGAGGTATCTATGGCTACTGATATTCAGGCACTTAGCGAGGTGGTGGTTACGGGTTATGGCTCGCAGTCGAAGCGAGATATTACGGGGGCGGTGTCGTCGTTAGATGCCAAACAATTGCTCAATGTGCCAGTAGCCAACATTGGCCAAGCCATGCAGGGGAAGATTACGGGCGTAACCGTAGGAAACGACAATAGCCCAGGCGGTGGTGTAATGGTGCGTATTCGGGGATACGGTACTATCAACGACAACAATCCACTTTATGTAATAGACGGCCTGCCTACGGAGGGTAACTTGGCTACTATCAACGTAAACGACATAGAATCGATGCAGGTACTAAAAGATGCCTCTTCGGCCTCTATTTATGGTTCTAGGGCTGGGAATGGGGTGGTAATTATTACAACTAAGAAAGGAAAAGGTGGTAAGCCCAAGTTTACTTACGATGGTTACGTTGGGCAGCAAAGCCCTTGGAAAACCTTGGATTTATTAAACTCGAACGAATACCTCAATTTTTATTGGGAAGGCCAAACACGTAGGGTAAACGAAGCGGCTTTGGTTGATGGCAAATTACCCGCCACGCCAACCCTGCCTAACGTGGCGTTTTTTGGTGGACAAACCGCAACACCTTCATTGCCAGACTATTATGCCCTACCAGCAGGAAGAATAATGGAAGGCGACCCTAGGGCTAACCCCGATTTGTATAACTACAATAGCAGATATTTGATTACTAAAATAAACAAAGAAGGTACCAACTGGCTTGATGAAATGTTTAGCCCTGCATCTATCCAAAACCATCAATTTGGCGTATCTGGTGCCTCGGAAACCGCTCGTTATGCGATTGGAATGAATTATTTTGAGCAAAAAGGTATCATGAAATACACCAGTTTTAACAGATACTCGGTTCGTGCCAACACAGAATTTAATGTAACCAAAAAAGTAAGAATTGGTGAAAACCTACAAGTGGCTTATGGCGAGCGTGTTGGCCAAAGCAATGGTAACCAAAGCGAGTCGAACCCCGTGTCGTTTGCGTATCGTTTGCAACCATTTGTGCCTGTTAATGACATTAAGGGCTATTATGCAGGAACAGCAGGCGACCCAGCCTTGAGTAATTCAAGAAATCCGATTGCTGAATTGTGGAGAAACAAAGACAATAAAGGCAAAGAACTTCGGGTTTTTGGAAATGTATTTGCCGAAATAGACCTCCTCAATGACCTTACCTTCAGAACAAGTGCGGGCGTGGATTATACTACTTTTAATCAAAGGGTGTATCGTGCCAACGACCCTGAGTCGGCAGAGGCAGTGGGCGTAAACTCGCTTTCGGCTATCAACAACTACGATTATTCTTGGACATGGTACAATACCTTAACCTATAAGAAAAACATTGGCACTCGTCATCGTTTTAACCTCATCGTTGGTAACGAATCTATCAAGGCTTATGCCGAATTTCTTACCGCAGGCCGCACAGGTTTTGTATCCGACGACCTCGCCAATCGTTATCTAGGAGCAGGAAGTAAAGAAATAACCAACAGCAACGGGGCGGCGGAATGGCGTTTGGCTTCTGAATTTGGTAAGTTAAACTACACCCTCGATGATAAATATTTGCTAGACTTTACCCTCCGCAGAGACCGTTCGTCTCGTTTTGCAGCAGCCTATCGTGTGGCTATTTTTCCAGCAGCCAGTGCAGGTTGGGTGTTGAGCAAAGAAGGCTTTGCCAAAGACCTACCTTGGTTGAGTTTTGCAAAATTAAGGGCAGGTTGGGGCAAAACGGGTAACCAAAAAATTGGTAACTACAATGGCTTCTCTACCTTTGGTTCATCGCCCGAAAACTCGTTCTATAACCTTTCGGGTTCGGTATCATCGCCAGCACAAGGCTATGACCTAGCACAGTTTGGAAATTCGGAGGCTCGCTGGGAAACTACCACCAGTACCAACGTTGGTTTTGATGCCAAGTTCCTAAACAACCGCTTGAGCCTTACCTTCGATGCGTACTCTCGCCGTACAACCGATATGTTGTTTCCTGTCGAGATACAACTCACCCAAGGCGTTGCCGCAGCACCGTTTCGTAACATTGGCGAAATGTTAAATACGGGCGTTGAACTTGGTTTGGATTATAACGGCAAAATTGGCAATGACGTGATGTTTAATGTAGGCGTAAATTTCTCGACCTATAAAAACGAAGTCGTAAAAACCAATGGCAACCCAGCAACACTTTACCCTGGTTTTTCTAACCTTCGTTTGCCTACTGGAACGGTTTCTTATACCCAACAAGGCAGACCCTTATCGTCGTTTTATGGTTTTCAGATTGATGGCATTTTCCAAACCGACAAAGAAGCAGGAGAATATTTACCTCAATTTAGCGGAGCATACAACAAAGCAGGGTTCTTTAAATACAGAGACATAAACGGCGATGGCAAAATAGACAATAGTGATATTGGCTTTATAGGCAGCCCACACCCTAAGTTTATGTTGGGGCTTAATACGGGCGTAACTTATAAGAACTTCCAGCTAGACGTAATGGGGCAGGGCGTATTTGGCAACAAGATTTTTAACTACGTAAAATACTGGACCGATTTCCCAACCTTTGCAGGAAATCGTAGCCGTAATGCGTATGAAAACTCTTGGAGACCAGGCAAAACCGATGCCACTTTGGCCGTGTTTGGAATCAAAGAACAGTTTAGTTCACTGCCAAATACTTATTACCTTGAAGACGGCACGTATTTTAGACTTACCAACGTACAACTTACTTACAATGTATCGAAAGACGTTTTGGCAAAATTGCATTTGGGTAGCCTAAGTGTATATGCACAAGGCCAAAATTTACTTACTTTCACCAAATATACGGGCCTAGACCCAGAGGTAAACTTGCGTGGATACTCGGCTGGCAACGACCGCCAACTAGGTGTTGATGAAGGCGTTTATCCTGCCTATCGTGCCGTGTTATTAGGCGTAAAATTCGGTTTTTAATTCATCTTTAAAACAAATAAATCAAAAATGAAAAAACTAAACAAATATGTACTGGCAGCCTTATTTACAGGGGCTTTGGGTACATCTTGCCAAGACGATTTCTTGAATGTTCAGCCATTGGGGGCTTTGAGCATAGACCAACTACAAAACAAACAAGGTGTTAATTTATTGCTAGTGGGTGCTTATTCGCTAATGGACGGCGTACAAAACAACGTAGGTTCGGCTTGGCCAGACTGGACGGGGTCGGGCGATAACTGGATTTATGGCGAAGTTGCCGCCGACAATGCCTACAAAGGCTCCGACTCTAACGACCAACCCGAAATAGGACTTATCGAAGCCTATTCGGGAAACTCTAATCTTATCCATTTTAGAGGCAAATGGCGTGCTGTTTATGATGGTGTGGCACGTACAAACGATGTAATGCAGGCCATAGACAAGGCGGCTGATATGTCGGCTACCGAAAAAACCCAAGCACAAGCACAGGCTAGATTCTTGAGAGGGCATTATCATTTTGAGGCTAAAAAAATGTATAACAACGTGCCTTATATCGACGACAAAACATACATTGCCGCCGACCCAAGTACTACCAAAATAGCCAACGACAAAGACATTTGGCCAAAAATTGTAGAAGACCTAGCCTTTGCCTACGCCAACCTACCCGCCAAATGGGCAGGCGAGCCTGGCCGTGCCAACAAATGGGCAGCGGGGGCATTATTGGCCAAAGCCTATCTTTTTCAACAAAAATTTGCTGATGCCAAACCTATCCTAGAGGCCATTGTGGCAAGTGGGCAGTTTAGTTTAATGCCCCTATACCATGATAATTTTAGGGCAGTTACCAACAACAACGCCGAGTCATTGCTAGAAGTACAGTTTTCTATCAACGACGGCGCTCCCATCAACAACAACGGTAACCGTGGAGCAACCTTGAACTATCCTTATGGTGGAGGCGTAACCAACTGCTGTGGGTTTTATCAGCCTTCTCAAAATTTGGTAAATGCCTTCAAAACAGATGCAAACGGTTTGCCTGTGGCTAATTTTAATGCCGATGATATTCCAGGCGTAAACTCAGCTACTTATAAAGAAAACCTAGACCCACGCCTAGACTGGACGGTTGGTCGCCAAAATATCCAGTTCCTAGATTGGGGTTTGCATGGAGCAATCTACGTCAGAGACCAAGGCTATGCAGGGCCATATTCGCCCAAGAAAAACGTGCCTTACAAAGCCGAGGTAGGCGTACGAACAACCGCCAACCCAAGGTTTAATACCAACAATTATCGTATGATTAGGTACTCGCACGTGCTGTTGATGTTGGCCGAATGCGAGGTCGAAATCGGTGATTTGAACAAAGCCCGTACCCTTGTCAATCAAATAAGAACCCGTGCCTCTAACCCTAATGGTTTTGTGCAAACGGCTGGTAATCAACCCACTTACAAAATCGGCACTTACACCGACCCTTGGACTGTTCAAGCAACTGCCCGAAATGCAGTACGTACCGAAACCCGCCTAGAACTTGCCATGGAAGGCCACCGTTTCTTTGATTTGGTGCGTTGGGGCATTGCCGACCAAGTGATTAATACCTATTTGTCGGTTGAACAAAACAAGCGTACTTACTTGAAAGGAGCGGCCTTTACCAAGGGCAAGCATGAGTATTATCCTATCCCACAAGCCGAAATCTTGAATAGTTCGGTTGGGGGCGTAGCTACACTCAAACAAAACCCAGGGTATTGATTTTAATTGATTCAATATATTTTAGCATCAATTAAATAATGCCACGAGTTTAAAATTCCAAAAAGAGCGTCCCATGATTCAAAACCTTGGGACGCTCTTTTTTTGCGAATTTTCCTTGAATTATTTGACTGGCTACAATACCTAAGGCATCACTCTCTGATTTATCAATTTCAATTAACCCCCTCACAAAACTTTTTTGAGCCTTCTTGCGTTGGTCAAAATATGAAAACACTTATCTTTTCGATTCTTTTGACCTCTGTGTTGGCTTGTTCGCCGAGCGATGAGGTAATAAAAACACCCAAATTCTACGATTTAAAA
>JAYWHL010000483.1:0-6950 GCA_043777715.1 Cytophagaceae bacterium
TGCAATCCTTTCTCTGGCCGTAAGTTTCCCTTTTTTGTGCTGGGCATCAATTCTTTTTTTTCCTCCACCTAACAAGGCTTCGGCATTTTTTTGTTCTAAAAGTTCTATTTTTGTCATATCTTAATTTTGACTCTGGTTATAGGAAAAGCTAAGTTTTAATAAAGGCTTAATCGATTCCATCACTATTCGTTTTCCCAAATATCAACGCTTTTTAGCATTTTTTCTACAATTTGACACTAAATATTTTACGCATTTACTATCCCAAAATAGTAGCACGTCGAAAATTCATTTTTTTGATGTGTTCAATATTTACTTTCCTAAATGTTAAATTAAAAGCTCAAAATGGTTTTTCGTTTCTAAATCTAAGTTCACAGGCCAAAATTATAGGAATTGGTGGGAATGTTTGTACGATGGGCAAAAACACAAATCTTAGTTTTATAGAAAATCCTGCATTTTTAGTAGCGGCAAATACCAAAAAAATCAATTTGAGCCAATCGGTTTTGTTTGGAAAAGGTAATTTTTCATCAATCGACTTTCAAAGCCAGTCAAAACAAACCCAAATTGGTTTTTTTGCTCAACTACTTAACTTTGGTACATTTGATGGCTATACTTCTAACGGAATAAGCACTGGCACTTTCAATGCCAATGATATTTGCCTAGGTATGAGTTTGGCCACAAAAAAAAGAAACATTAATTATGGAATAAGCCTAAAACTTGCTAATTCCAATGTAGAGATTTATAATTCAAATGCCATTTTATTTGATTTTGGGGCTGTGTTTATTCACCCAAAAAATGATTTTAGTTTTGGATTAAGTATCAGAAACTTAGGGCTTGTTTTGAAAGAATATCTACCCAATCAGGCAAATTCGCTTCCACTCGACATCAGAATTGGCAGTACTTTCAAACTTAAACACGCCCCTTTTCGTTTTACTATTTCGATGGTTCAACTCAACGATTTAATTAAAAAGCCAACAACTAGCAATGCTATTTCAGTAAAAAACAGTGCTGGCGTTACGCAAATTTTAACACAAACACCTTTCAAAAAAATAGCAAATCATGTAAACCTAGGCACTGAAATACTAATTAGCCCGAATGTTAGCATTCTATTTGGCTATAAATTCAGAAATCAAGACCTAGCCATTCCGAACCAAAACCTAGGAAATGGACTAAGTTTTGGAGCAAATTTTGGAGGTAGATTTCTTAACTTAGGATATGCCTACCAAAGTTTTAGCGTAGCTGGCGGGCAACATTCACTTAGTATAAATTTAGATTCAAGCAAATTACTCAAATAAACATGACTCATAACTTAGCACAATTAACTCCAGTACAAATTGTAAAAGAATTAGACAAGTACATTATTGGCCAAGCCGATGCCAAAAAAAACGTAGCCATTGCCCTCAGAAACCGCTGGCGGAGAATGAATGCCGAACCCGAAATCCAAAAAGATATTACACCCAATAATATTTTGATGATAGGCTCAACGGGGGTGGGCAAAACCGAAATTGCAAGACGATTGGCTAACCTTGCCAATGCCCCTTTTTGCAAAGTTGAAGCCTCAAAATTTACTGAAGTGGGCTATGTTGGCAGGGACGTGGAAAGCATGGTGCGAGACCTCGTAGAAAACTCAATGAGGATAGTGATGAATTTAAGAAAAGAAAAAGTAAAGGAAAAAGCCATGGAAGGCGTTGAAAATCAGATACTTGATATTTTGATTCCGCCCTTGAAAAAAGAAAACCAAGTGAAGGGTTTTCAAGAAATTGAAAGCGAAGATTCAGACGAGTTTTTGAACAATAAAACCCGTGAGTTTTTTAGAAAAAAAATACAATCAGGAGAAATTGACGACAAAAAAATTGACATCAATTTGGCCAGTGCATCAGCCCCAGGCGTGAGTGTAATGGGTGGGGCAATAGACGAAATGTCGATGATGAATATTCAAGATATGATTGGGGGAATGTTGCCTAAAAAAACGAAAAAACGTAATGTAACCATTGCCGAAGCTAAAGTTTTATTGATTGAGGAGGAGTCTGACAAGTTGATAGATTATGACGAAGTAAAAGAAGAAGCCATCAAAAAAGCGGAAGATTTAGGAATTATTTTTATTGATGAGATAGACAAAATAGCCTCTAGCAAATCTGGAGGCAGCAGTCCAGACGTGAGCCGAGAGGGCGTTCAAAGAGATATGTTACCCATTGTGGAGGGTTCGACTGTAAACACAAAACACGGGAGTATCAACACCGACCATATTCTTTTTATAGCGGCAGGGGCTTTTCATGTTTCTAAACCGAGCGATTTAATTCCCGAATTACAAGGCCGTTTTCCGATAAGGGTGGAACTTCAAAGTTTGACCCAAAAGGATTTTGAGCAGATACTGAAAGAACCACAAAATGCCTTGACCAAACAGTATCAAGCCATGATGGCATCGGAAGGCGTGCATTTGAGTTTTACAGACGAAGCCCTTGAGGGAATTGCAAAAATAGCTTTTGAAGTAAATAGCGAGGTAGAGAATATTGGTGCAAGGCGATTACAAACTGTAATGAGCCATTTATTAAACGAGTATATGTTTGAGATTCCAGATACGATATTGCCCGATACAACCATTTTGATTGATAAAGAAATTGTTGAAAAAAGGTTGAGCGGTTTGGTAAAAAACAGAGATTTGTCGCAATATATTCTTTGAGGCATTTTGGTTTTTAGTTAAATCAACAGATTTTACAATAAAAAAAGAGTCTTTCAATAATCGAAACCGAGTATTTAAAGATTTATGGTTCTATTATGATTTCTACGGCAAAAACGTCGGGGAGGCTTTGGGTCTCCCCGACTTTAGCACAATTATAAAAACTGGTATGCTCGAAAAAGTAAGGTATTCAAAAGTTTTCAATCAAATCCGAAGTTTCTTACAGGGTATTTACCTTTGGGACGCTACGGTTTCGTTGTATTGGGTACTGAAAATTTTGATTTCAAAAATCATTAAGATAGACATTGACCAAAGGGCGAGTTCGGTTGCATTTAGTTTTGTTTTGGCGGTTTTTCCGAGTATAATTTTTGTTTTTACGCTCATTCCTTACATTCCAGTTGCACATCTCGATGTTCAAATTATGCACATTTTGGCTGAAATAATGCCTAAAGAACTTTACAAAGTAGCCTCGATTACGATACAAGAAATTGTGAGTAAACCACGAGTTGATATACTTTCGATAGGCTTTTTGATAGCCTTGTACGCTTCTACAAGCGGTATGATGTCGTTGATGAGGGCTTTTAATATGACACACAAAACAACCGAAAGCCGTAGTTTTTTGAGAGCAAGAATGGTGGCGTTTTTCTTAACGTTATTGCTGGCGTTTGTACTTGTAATAGCTATCTTAACTTTAATTATTGGCCGAATTGTGGCCGACATCATGCTCGACGAAGGCTTACTTTCTGCAAACATTACTTACTACACTCTTAATTTCACAACCTATTTTGTGATATTTCTACTTTTCCTAATTAGCGTTTCCATTATCTATTATTTCGCTCCAGCAACTCAAAAAAAGTGGAAATTTTTTAATGTTGGCTCTATAACCTCTAGTTTTCTTATTATTCTAATTACCAATGTATTCTCTTATTATTTGAGCAATTTTGCATCTTATAATAAACTATATGGCTCGATTGGTACATTAATTGCCCTGATGATTTGGTTATATTTAATAGCCCTTGTCTTGATTTTGGGCTTTGATATCAACGCTAGTTTACGAGAAGCCAAAAGATTAAACACACAAAAAACTTCTGCCTCTCAAACGGAAACAGAAGTTTATTACCCTAACCCATAAAAATCAATGAAGAATAATTTAACATTGATACTCAACATTCTACAATAAACGTGCCAAAACGTTAATTAACTATATATACATTAAAAATACCTAATGAAAATAGGCTCTGATGCTTCAAAAACTAACATTAGTCAAGTAAGTATTATTTGTTTATGTTACAATCATGGAAATTTTGTCAAAAAAGCAATAGCCTCGGTTCTTAGCCAAAATTATGCCAATATTCAGTTAATTGTAGTAAACGATGCAAGTTCTGATGATAGCCATACAAAAATTCTTGAAATTTTACCGACCCAACATCGCTACATAAAGCATGAGCAAAACCAAGGAATGTGTAAATCTTTTAACGAAGCATTAAGCTACGCAACAGGAAAATACATCATAGACCTTGCAGCCGACGATATTCTACTTCCGCACAAAGTTTCAACCCAAGTAAATGCCTTTGAAAACTTACCTGAAAATTACGGCGTTGTGTTTTCTGATGCCTACTTAGTGCTTGAAGATGGTCGAAAGCAAGGGACTTTTTATGAAAGAGATAAATCAGGAAAAATACTAAAAAAAGTACCTAGTGGAGACGTTTTCAAAGCTATCTTACAAGAATATATCGTATGTTCGCCAACGATAATGGTAAAAAAAGTGCTTTTTGAGGAACTGGGAGGCTATGACCCCAATTTAGTTTATGAAGATTATGATTTTTTTGTGAGGTCGAGCAGAAATTGGTTTTATCACTTTATAGATGAACCACTGATGATTAGAACCATTGTACACAGTTCGGATTCAAGTAAATTTTATTTGCCCCAAAATCAACATTTAGTTTCAACGTTGGCAGTTCAAAAAAAAGCTCAAAAATTAATCAAGTCAAAAGAAGAAAGCCAATCTTTGGCCGTTTGGACACGCTATTTTATCAGACAGTGTTTTTTTACACATCACTGGCAATTAGGGCAACAATTTGGAAACTTGCTTGCCGAAATTGACAGAGTTGATTGGTTAAGTCGCTGTTTTTTAATGCTTTGCAAAACTAAAATCAAAACCAATATCCTTTATAGAATGTATGTAAGGAGGAGATGGTAAATCGAAAAACTTATAATTTTGGGTATTTAAATTATTAAAATCCTTTGATTTTATTGACTAAAGCTAATGCCAAACATCAAGTGCTGGTCGCTATTTTTGCGGCCTTCGATAACCACACTTTCGTAGGAAGTATCATAACTTAGGTTTACGCCAATCTTTTTGCTTAATTCATAATTTAAGCCAAAAATAGAGTTCCATCTCAAATTATTTTTGTTGAGTGCAGGCTGGAAAAAACTCGTACTAAACATACTCAATTTAGAGTCAGAAATCTTTGCCGAAAATTTTATCCTTGCCGAGTACCTTATCACATTTATATCTGTGGCATTGATATAATCGGTCAATTCTTGTAAAATAGTATGGGTTGTACTAATTTTCACTTTGGCTTTTTCTTTGTTAATTCCACCCAACACCCTGATTCCCAGACCTCCACCATAAAAAATCCTAGAATTAAAACCCCTAAGATTACTGGTTTCAAAAACACTAAAAGCCAGCAAATAGTAATTACTTTTGGAATAAAAAGCCGTGGCATTAGCATCTATCCTTAATTCACGTTCTTGCAAAAGACCATTAGTTTTCCCAAACATAAACGATGGGGTTGTATAAAAACCAAAGACACTGTTTTTGTTTGAATAATCTAAACTACCTCGCAGCGAAACTAGACTTCTTTCTAAATTTCCTTTCCTAAATTCTCCGTTCAAATTAGCACTATATGACCACTTTCGGTCAGAAACCTCTCTGCCATTACCATCTAAATTTGGCATTTCTTCCTCGCCTTGTTCTAGGGTATCTGTACTTATTTGATTTGGTGTTTGAGTAGTATCAGAAAGGGCCTCTTGACCAAAACTAAATTGATAAGAAAAAACGATAATAAAAACAATTAGGAAGGTTTTCATAGAATGGGTTTGATTGAAAATTTGGGCATTGCCCTTTGATGTAGTATTTTTGAGGAATAGTAATTATCACAAAATAAAATTAAAAAATGTTATTATCAAATAAGGTCGTTTTGGTTACAGGGGCATCTCGTGGAATTGGCAAAGCCATTGCCCTAAAATGTGCCGAAGAAGGAGCAAACGTAGCATTTACCTATTTATCAAGTATTGAAAAGGGAATTGCCCTAGAAACCGAACTGGCTTCGTTTGGAATTAAAGCCAAAGGCTATCGTTCAGACGCATCGGATTATGCTGCCGCCGAAGCACTGGTTACGAGCGTAATTGAAGATTTTGGGAACCTAGATTGCTTGATAAATAATGCAGGAATTACAAAAGACGGCCTTTTGATGCGAATGACAGAAGACCAGTGGGACGAAGTGATAAGAGTAAACCTGAAATCTGTTTTTAATTTAACAAAGGCCGCAACCAAACCCATGATGCGAGCAAAATATGGCTCAATCATTAATCTAACCTCGGTTGTGGGTATCAGGGGCAATGCTGGGCAAGCCAATTATGCAGCATCAAAGGCTGGAATCATCGGTTTTACAAAATCCATTGCCCTAGAGTTGGGTTCAAGAAATATCAGAAGCAATGCCATTGCACCTGGATTTATTGAAACAGAAATGACAGAAGCCATCAACGAAAAAGCATTGGAAGAATGGACAAAATCAATTCCCCTCAAAAAGGCAGGTCAGGCCGAAGACGTGGCCGATGCCTGTGTGTTTTTGGCCTCGGATAAATCAAAATATATTACTGGGCAAGTTCTCCAAGTTGATGGTGGAATGCTAACCTAGGAACGATTACGTATCTGTAATACTGAAGACTAGACAATTCTACAAAATTTAGCATAACACATAGATTTGTCTAAGAATATTGCTTTTGCAAAGGTGTTTGGCGAGCCACCAACCACGGAAAAGGTAATAATTGAGTTATCAATTTATAAAAAATCAAATACCCCAACTCTTGAAAAACGAATTTCTATTTCAAAATTCTCCGCTTTATATATTCCTATGCCTTATTTTGGGGTTGGTTTATGCCTTTTTGCTTTATCAAAAACAAAGCAAATGGTCAAAAAAAATAAATTTAGCATTGGCAGGATTACGTTTTTTGGTGGGCAGCATAACTGCCTTTTTGCTTCTAAATTTAT
>JAYWHL010000484.1:0-2506 GCA_043777715.1 Cytophagaceae bacterium
AAACTTGCCGTAAAAATGACCACCGCCAAAGAATTAGACCTTTTTACGAAAGATAAAATTTACCCCAAAGAAATCAATCTTTTCTTTTTTGATAAACTCGGAAACCTTACTACAACCCTCCGAGGAGATTCTGGAAGGTATGTATATGCCGAAAATATTTATAGAATAATGGGCCACGTTAAGGTAGATAACAAAAGTAAAATGGAGACTTTGGAAAGCAAAGAAATGGTTTGGTATCCTGCCCTAAAAATTGTAAAAGCGGAGGGGAGAGTAAAAATAACGTCACCGAGAGATTTTTATTATGCAAGTAAAATGACCGCCAAACAAGATTTTAGTCAATATTCATTTAATGACATGAGTGGGCAGTCGGACTCGCCTATGGACGTAGAATAGTAAAAATCCGAAAGAACTGCGTAGTGATAACCGCTCAAAATTATCAAACTTAGGTAAATCTCAATTGATACAAAGGCGAAAAGTAATTGACATTCCATGATTTTCCGCTTGCTATTACACTATGTTTGGTCAATTGTTTTTCAAATTCCTCAACACACCCTGCCGAAAACGCATCTAAATCCATAATATCAACCGTCTGTTTTAATATTTCGATTTCTTTTTCAAGAAATTCTTGCTGTAATGCTACCCTATCTTTTTGTATGATTTCTGATAATTGTTTGTAGTTGGAGTTACCCAATTTATACAAGGAATTGGCTCGCCACCACATAGAATCGTCGGGTAGTTCGCTGGAGTTTTTGATGCTATCAAGGGTTTTTCCGCCCATAAAAAAGGGCATAAAAACAGATAAACAAGGGCTAGAAGTACCCGTAAGCCAAACGGTTGCAGGGCTATCTTTCCTTATTTCTACCACCATCGAACCCACCGTTTGGCTTGGATTGGTTATGCCCGATGCGTGCATACAAAGGTCTTTGGTACTGGCTTTGTGGGGGGCAAAATCTGAGTCTTGATAATGACTACTTAGTATTTGCATGGCAATATCGGCAGTCATTTTTTGAGATTGTCCCATCGTATTACTATGAGCTTGCCTAATTTTGCAAGACCCCGCCCAAGACATCAGCGAATTAGAAAAGGCTTTGGTAAAACTAAATGTTTCGCCGAGTTTATGCCAGCCTTTTGCCGTTGCATACGCAATGGCTTTATCCGAAATTTTATCGTAATCAACGCTGATAGTCAAGCCATTAGAGATACTTTTGAATGATTTTATGGCTTGATATGCCCAGTGTTCGCCTGCGGTATCTAACAAAAAAGCCTCTGAATCATCGGCAATGATAAAGGAATTATGATAAAAAAAATCTTTGTTTTTGTAGCCCCCACAGGCATCTTGGCCGTATTTTTCGAGTAACGAAATAATACATTCGAGGGCTTGTTTGGCAGTAGAAGACCGCTCCAAGGCCAGTCGTAACAAATCCATGCCTGTAAGTCCCTGATTGTTTTTATTAAATTTTATTTTTGTAAAAACGGCCTCGTTACCAATCACCACGTTATGCTCGTTTAGACCCATTTCTGCTCCCCACATCTGGAACGGTTTCGACAAAATCATGGCATTGGTTTCGGCTACTTGGTCTATTACGATGTAGGTAGTGCGGAGGTATTTTTTTTGATGTTTTTTTCTTGGAATAGCTACGATTTCTTGGGCTTCGGCTGGTTCTCTATCTGAATTTTTGGCAAAAATTAAACTCCCGTTTTGGGTTTGAGACGGTAAAGCAACAAAAGTATCACACATTAATTTGGAGGGATTTTGGTTTATTGAGACGATGAATTATGCTAATTTTAATGTTTTTTTTGGTATTATTTAAAATCATTCATAAAGCCAGCAATCAACTGTATCGGCGGTCTGAATATTTTCAAGCCAATTTGAATGAAAGATATATAAATCCATTAAATTCTTCAAATCAAGAAAATTTTTTGGTTTATTTTTTTGTACCCTTTGAGAAAAGTAGGCAAAGCTATAGACCATCGTCCATACCCTAATTTTTGGATTTGCTGTTTTACAATAATCTCTAAAATACTGCATCTGACAAAAGTAACTATCCAACGAGTTCAGAGATTAGTAAATCTGATTACTTCGGGGTTGCCCGTGCAATTCTATAGTATTGTGGATGTTCGTAAGCTACTACCAACTTTTCTACCTTACTACAAAGGTCTTCTGTCTTATTCTTAACTCTTTGATTTTCAGTCTAATTATTTTAAACTCAGACTAATAAAGTAGCTATTTCTTGACGAAATTCGAGGGCTGTTTCTTTTTTATAAACCTCCTAAATTTTGTCTCCAATTTTGTAAAATTTATCTTTTTAAGACTTCCCTATATTTTTTATTCTTATAAAAGTATGAAGAAAACGTAGTACAATTGTTATGGTTGGGAAAAGGTTTTTCCATAATTGGTTAATAACTTTCCAACCAAGTTCATATTATTAGGACAATAATCTACTTGACAATCAAGGGCTTCTAAGTTGGAAAAGTTGAAGATAAAATTGAAATGGCTACACTCATG
>JAYWHL010000485.1:0-6939 GCA_043777715.1 Cytophagaceae bacterium
GTTCCCGTGGAAAATAGCATAGCTTATATGTTGGCTTGTAAGCAATATAAAGTTCCTGTTGAGCTACATATTTATCCCAAAGGCGGCCATGGCTACGGAATGAACAATAAAACCACAGACGATGAATGGATGGAAAGATTAAAAAATTGGTTGGCAAGGTTGTAAAATAATTATTAATGATGAATGTGTAATTTTGAAAAAATACATCATTACGCATTCATCATTATCCATTAGGAATAGAAACTAATCAGTTCTTTTTCCAGATATAGTAAACAGGAATCCCGATTGCAACGATAATTAAACCGAAAAGACTAGTTTGGGTTCTGAATATTAAAAGATTGATACACAGCGAAATAGCAATAAAAATATAGATTGCAGGAACAACAGGATACCCAAACGCTTTGTAAGGTCTTGGCACATTTGGTTGTTTTTGGCGGAGAATAAAAATGGCAAAAATCGTGAGAATATAAAAAATGAGTACAGTAAAAACAGTATAGTCGAGGAGTGTGCCATAAGTGCCTGACAAACAGAGTAATGCTGCCCAAAAACTTTGTATTTTTAGTGAAAAGCCAGGTACTCCATTTTTATTGAGTTTGCCTACTTTTTTAAAAAATAGACCATCTTTTGCCATGGCATAATACACCCTAGACCCCGCCAAAAGTAAGCCATTATTGCAACCAAAGGTAGAAATCATGATAAAAATTCCCATGATGATAACCCCTAAGTTACCGAAAATTATCTCGGCAGCGGCCGTACCCACACGGTCGTTACTGGCAAACATAATGCCTCTAGCCAACACACTTTCGCCATTGGGCAAACCAGCGACGGGCATAAGCATTTGGTAACTGATGTTTGCCAAAATATATAAAGTACTCACAATCAGCGTTCCATAAAATAAACTTAGGGGAATATCTCGTTTCGGGTCTTTTACTTCGCCAGCCGTGTAGGTAATGTTGTTCCAAGCCGAACTCGAAAACAAAGGCCCAACCATGGACAGGCCAATAACAGACAACAAAGCCAAACCAGAAACTGGCGTAGCAATGCCCTCTGAACTTGTACTGAACGAATCCCAAGCATTTTGCCAATTTTGGCTTAAATAATCAAACTTCAAACCTACCAACACGCCCAAAATAATGAGGCCAAAAAGAGCGACGGTTTTAACAACGGTAAGCACCAATTGCACGAATTTGGCTTCTTTTACACCCCGAAGATTAATAACTGTCAAAATCAAAATACTGGCAACGGCCAAAAGTTGGACACTCGAAATACCAAAGTTTGAATCAATTCCGATAAGTTTCAAAGGATAAAAAAATGATTTTTCGGAGATGTAATCAGGAAATAAAACACCTGTATATTTAGCAAAAGCAACGGCAACGGCAGCAATCGTACCTGTTTGAATGACAAGGAAAGTACACCAGCCAAACAAAAAGGCGGTTAATTTGCCATAAGCCTCTTTTAAGTAAACAAATTGGCCTCCAACTTTAGGCATCATTCCTGCCAATTCCCCATAAGAAATTGCTCCAATCAAGGTCATAATACCTGTGATTACCCAAGTCAGAATCACCCAACCTGCTCCGCCTACATTTCTGGCAACATCTGCCGAAACGATAAATATACCTGAGCCAATCATTGAGCCAATCACAATCATGGTTGAGTCTAATAAGCCTAACTCTCGTTTTTGAGTTTCATTGTTTTCCATTTTTTTTCTTTTTTTCGGGTTGTGGTTTAGAGATTACTGGTTTTGATTCTACAATTTCGTCTAAAATGGGAGCAGTTGCAAACTTAAATACCGTTTTCACGGCTTTATCATCTACAAAAACTCGAATACTATTTTTAAGATTTAGAGTTTGGGTTTCGGTATAAATCGTAAAAGTATATTTCCCAGGTTGTGGCTCATATAGCAGATTAGAGCTAAAGACATCATTTTGAGGATTGCGTACCGATACATAAGAAAGGGTTTCGGAAGTGGAAACGGCCGAAGAAACAACGGTTTGGCCTTCAAAAAAAACAGCCATTTTTTCTGGTAATTTACCCGAATTTTCAAAATAGACCTCAATTAAGGAATAGTATAATTTATCTTTTTTGGACTGAATATTGGCAGGTTTTGGTAGCTCTATATTAACCGCCGAAGTTTCTTTGATGATAACCCTCATTTGGGCATTAGATGCAAAAGATGATAAAAGAATAAGGCAAAAACATACAAATTGATTGAGAATACAGGTGTTTTTCATGTTGGTTTTATGGAATTTGTTAGGGAATATCTTGCAAAATAGAGAAAAAAAATATGCTATTTTGCGTATTGGAAAAATATAAGATAATAAATAAAAAAATGGAAGAAAATAATAACATATATCAGATTTCGATTGATACTGGGGGTACTTTTACAGATTGCATTGCCAAAAATCCTAGTGGAGAAATCCTAAAAACAAAGGTTTTGAGTAATGGAACTTTGCGTGCTTTGGTGTTGGAAACATCAAACCAGAATCAACTTAAAATTAATTCCGATTTTGGCCTCAAAAAAAATATTTTGAACGGATATAAGCTCAAATTCAACAATGATAATGTTGAGTTTGAGGTTTTAGATTTTGATGTCGAAAGTCGGGTTTTAACTTTTAACAATTCTGAAAATAGTCCGATTTTTATGAATGCTCAAATTTCGATTTTTGCGAATGAAGAATCTCCTGTTTTAGCTTGCAGAATAATAACCGAGACGGCACTGAACGAAAATTTTCCGAGTATCGAACTCAAATTGGGAAGCACGAAGGGTACGAATGCTTTGTTAGAAAAAAAAGGGGCAAAAACAGCATTTTTAGTTACAAAAGGCTTCAAGGATTTGCTCAAAATAGGAAACCAAACCCGCCAAAATTTATTTGCTTTACATATAAAACCCAAAATTCAGTTACCAAGTTTGATTATAGAAATTGACGAAGAAACCGATGCAAACGGGAAAGTAATAAAAGGAATTTTGGAAGATAGTTTTGAAAATATCAAAATCCAGTTACAACAAAACAACATTGAATCTATCGCAATTTGTTTAAAGAACTCTTTTCAAAATCCTGAAAACGAGATAGTTATGTTTAATTATCTTAAATTTTTTTTTAACCAGATTACCATTTCGACGGGTATTAGTACCCAAATAAAATATTTGGAACGTTCACAAACTAGTGTTGTCAATGCGTATTTGTCGCCTATTTTGAGTTCATATTTGGTCGGTATCAAATCGAAATTGAAATGTAAAAGTTTCAAAATAATGACATCGGCAGGAAGCCTCGTGGACGAATCCGATTTTTTACCCAAAGATAGTCTATTTTCTGGCCCTGCTGGTGGGGTAGTTGGAGCGGTGAAAGTAGCGAGAGAAATGGGTTTTTCTGAAATTATAACATTTGATATGGGCGGAACTTCAACCGATGTGGCGAGGTTTTCGGGAGATTTTGACTATCAAGATATTCAAAGAATAGACGATTTTCAGATTTTTTCAAGAACATTAGCCATCGAAACCGTAGCGGCGGGCGGTGGCTCGATTTGTAGGTTTGATGGCCAAAAATTTACCGTAGGGCCAGATTCGGCAGGTGCAAACCCTGGCCCTGCTTGTTATGGTATGAATGGCCCTTTAACGATAACAGACGTAAACCTTTTGTTGGGTAAATTAAGTACTTCCCAATTTAGCATTCCAATTGACATTAAAGCCTCGGAACAAAAACTACAAGAGTTAATATTTGATTATCAACAAGTTACGGGAAAAGTTGTAGATGAAAAATTAGTATTATTCAGTTTTATAACCATCGCCAATGAACTCATGGCTGATGCTATTCGTAAAATATCCATTGCAAAAGGCTATGATTTAAGAAACTTTTCACTTTTGGCTTTTGGTGGGGCTGGAGGACTTCATGCCTGTAAATTGGCTGAAATATTAGAAATAAAACAAGTATTGATTCCACAAAATGCTGGAATTTTGAGTGCTTATGGTATTTCTAAAGCCCTGAATGTTAAGTTAATAGAACGAAATTTATTTGAAAAATTCAATAAACAGTTCTTCAAAATAATCTTTTTTGAAATCTCAAAAATCGAAGTGGAATTATTTAACCAAATGACAGAATTGGGGCTTTTAGAAAATCAGGTCGAAAACCCACAACATTTATTTACGTTGAGACATTTTGGTCAAGATTCGGGAATAGAATTAAATACTTTTGGACTTGATTTTGCTGAGATTATTGAACAATTTCAGCAAAAATATTTTAGTTTATACGGTTATAAATCCGAAAATATTGATTTGGAAATTGTTAAAATGACCATTTCTTTGTCTGAAAAAGAGGAAGTATTTTTAAATAAAAAAAAAGATGATTCGATATTTCAAAATAAGAGGGAACAAGATATTTCTACGGAAAAGTTAGTCGCAAACATCAATTATTCAGGGCCGACTGTTATTTCTGATAATTTTTCAGCCGTTTATTTAGAAGAAAACTGGAACTTAAAAATCAATGCTGATAGGCATTTAAGTTTGGTTTTTGATGGGCAATATTCAACACAATCGATTGATTTACAGGCCACTGACCTAACCTTGTTTATGAATCGGTTCAAGGCCGTTGCCGAAAATATGGGCGTAATCCTTCAAAAAACCGCTAAGTCGGTAAACATAAAAGAACGCCTTGATTTTAGTTGTGGAATTATTAATGCCGAGGGTTTTTTGATAGCAAACGCCCCACATATTCCTGTTCATTTGGGAAGTTTAGGGATTTGTGCTAGAAAAATTTTAAGCGAAATAAAACTTAATGAAGGCGATGTTTTGCTGACAAATCACCCTAGGTATGGCGGTTCGCATTTGCCTGATTTAACGCTAATAAAACCTGTTTTTGATGAGTACTCAAATCTTTTAGGGTATGTAATTAATCGCTCTCATCATTCTGAAATAGGAGGGATTAGGCCAGGTTCTATGCCTCCTTATGCTAAAAATCTGGAAGAAGAGGGAGTCGTAATAGCATTGCATTTATTACAAAAAAATCATGTAATAGACTGGCAATCAATTAGTAATGTTTTGGCTTCGGCAAAATATCCAAGTAGGAATATCACCGAAAACCTCGAAGATATCAATGCCGCTTTGGCAGCTCTTAACAATGGCGAAAAGCAGTTGCGGGCTATGGCAAAAAAATATGGAAGTGATAAAATAAAAGCTGAAATGAATCATATTTTGGAGTATTCGAGCCAAGTGATTTTGAAAAGAATACAAACTTTTGAACAAAAGGTATTTGAAGCCCAAGAGTTTTTAGACGACGGAACATCGCTGAATGTTAAAATTTCTTTTGAAAAAGACAATCTGTTTTTTGATTTTACAGGGTCCTCAAATGTTCATAACGGTAATCTAAATGCCAACGATGCCATCGTGCAGAGTGTTTTGGTATATGTTTTGAGGACATTGATAAACGAAGACATTGCCTTGAATGATGGAATTTTAAAGGATTTCAAAGTTATTTTACCTCATAATTCTATCCTCAATCCTGTCTTTTCTGATAATCCTGCCGAATGTCCAGCCGTTGTGGGCGGAAATGTAGAGTTAAGTCAGCGACTAACAGATACCGTTTTTAAGGCTTTGGGAGTTTTGGCCTGTTCGCAAGGAACGATGAATAATACCCTTTTTGGAAACGAAAATTTTGGTTATTACGAAACTATCGCTGGAGGCTGCGGGGCAGGAAACGGTTTTGAAGGAGCCTCTGGCGTGCATCATCACATGACGAATACAAGAATTACCGACCCAGAAATTATGGAATATCGGTACCCTGTAAAACTTCGTAAATTTGAAATAAGGGAAAATTCGGGCGGAAAAGGGCTTTGGAATGGTGGTAATGGTCTATGCCGAGAAATTGAGTTTTTGAAGCCTCTCAAAGTTTCACTTTTGAACCAACACCGTATTCAAGAACCTTATGGTTTGGAAGGTGGAGCGAATGGGAAAGTAGGGGAGCAGTATTTAATTACTGAACAGGGGAATTATCAATTAACTGGAAATCAAGCTGTTGATGTTAATACGGGCGATATTCTCGTGATTTTAACGCCAGGTGGTGGTGGTTTTGGCAAGATTTAGCAGAGTAGTTTTTCTATTTCTTTCCAATTATTCATTCTTTGAAAGCCTTTCACATCAAAATTATGAGGAGCATCAAACATCAAAGGAGTACCTTCTCTAAAAGCCAAAAGGTTTTTTTCGTGGTCATCTATCAAATAATCAGCCTTAATCATGTACTTATGCCCACAAAGTACGATGTAATTCCATTGAATAAATGGAAAAAATTCGGCCAACCATTCAATTTTTTCTACTAATGAATTTGGAAATTCAATCGCTGCCGATACAACAAATATTTCGTATTTTTCATGTAATTTTTTAACTATTTCCTGAGCATCAGGCATCGGTTTCATTCCTCTAAAAAATCCTTTTTCATATACCCAAGATTTTATTTCGGCTTTATGTTCGGGAAAAGATTCTGCCCAATTGTGCCTTCCCCTTAACATTTCGGTTGTAACCACTAGTCCCAATCTTTTTTCTGCATATTCTTTGAAACGGCTCGTGGCGTCGGCCATTACATCGTCCATGTCTATCGCAATTCTTTTCATTTTAATCTCTCTCTTTTTTGTTCAATTTTCCGAGCAATAATTGCGTAAACTTCTGTTCCGTTTTGTGTAACTCGGCCAATTGACGAATATTTATTACCTTCAAAAACTTGTTGAAATAGTCTTTTTCGAGATCTATTTCTTTTTGACGCAAATTAAGAATTTCTTTCAAATTTGCTTGAATTTGTTCATCTGTGGCCGTTAATGTATTTATTTTGAGGCTATTCTCCCTTATTTGCTTTCGTAAATTTCCCCGCACTTCTTCAAAATCATTGAACAAAGGCCAAAAAGTTTTTTCTTGTTCGGCAGATAGGTTCAATGTTGTTTTTAGAATTTCGATTTTGG
>JAYWHL010000486.1:0-2504 GCA_043777715.1 Cytophagaceae bacterium
AACGGCTACCATCAATGTTCAGATTAGCGAAGCAACAGCCAAAGCCACGGCCTCATCGCCTAGCTATTGCATTGGTGCTAGTATTGAATTAAGTGCTTCGGCAGGGCAAAACTACACTTGGTCGGGGCCAAATGGCTTTGGTTCTACCGAACAAAACCCTGTCATTATCTCTGCAAACAGTTCTATGTCAGGTATTTATAGCCTAATCGTTGGCCAAGGCACTTGCACGGCCAGTAGCACATTGAGCATAGCCATCAACCAACAAGGAGCAACAGCCAGTACCAAAGGTTCAGTTTGTGAAGGCAATGCCCTAACGTTGGGGGTTTCGAGTGGCGAATTTTATTCGTGGTCTGGGCCGAGTGGTTTTAGTTCTACGCTTCAAAATCCAGTTCGAGACAATAGCAATACGGCCATGACGGGCGTTTATTCGGTAACGGTTTCGGGCAAAAATGGTTGTGCAGGTTCGGCTACGGTTTCGGCCACGGTCAATTCAAATCCAAAAGCCACGGCCAGTGATGTTTCTATCAAGACAAACGATATTTTATGCGAAGGCAAAACCCTTGCTTTTAGTGCGGGCTTGGCCAATGCCTATCAATGGGCTGGGCCAGAGGGCTTTGCTTCGACCTTACAAAATCCAATCATAGAAAACGTAACTATCAAATTATCAGGTATTTATAGCCTAACCGTGAGTTCAAGCGATGCTTGTTCGGCCAGTACAACGCTCAATGTTATCGTAAAAGACTGCGTAGTGCCTTTTGGAAGTATTGGTAATTTTGTTTGGAAAGATACCAACGACAACGGAATCCAAGATACTGGCGAAACAGGCATAAAAGGCATCAATGTTGAGCTTTATCAATTACAAGGAGGCAATTATGTAAAAATAAAAACCATTTTGACCGACCTCAACGGAGCTTATCTTTTCGATTCTTTGGTAACGGGCGACTACAAAGTAAAGTTTGTGGCCGATGGTAATTATACCCCAAGCAAACAAAACCAAGGCACAAACCCAGCCCTAGATTCTGATGCAGGAGTTGATGGTTTTAGTCAGGTAGTCGGCATTGATACCAGTAAACCATTCAACGATTTATCAAGAAATAATACCACGATAGACGCTGGCTTCGTGCCAAAACCAACGTGCGTAAACCCAAATGCACCAACTGTAAAAGCCAATAAATCAAGCATTTGTGTTGGTGAAAGTGTGAAATTGGTGGGCAGTAGTGCTGGGGCCAAAATCGCTTGGTATTTAACCGCCACAGCAGGAACAGCCATTAAAACCACAAATTCGGACGAAGAATTTATCGTAACGCCAAGCAATACAACTACTTATTATGCCGAGGCATTTACAAAAGATTCTTGCAGAAGCCTAACCCGCACGCCAGTAACGGTGGTGGTAGGTGCGAAACCTGTAACGCCCACGTGTTCGGGCAATACCAGTAATAGTTGTCCAGAAACTTTTGTTGATTTGACCAAACTCAAACTTTCAGAAATTTCTACGGTTGGGGGCGTACTGGAATGGCACCAAACGGCTTTGCCTAGTTCGGCCATTATTCCAAATCCTGAAAAAATATTATTATCAGGCAATTATTATTTATTTGAAAAATCAAAAGAAGGTTGTTACAGCAATCCTGCCATTGTGGTTGTTAATATTTTGAGTTGTGAATGCGAAAACCCAGCAAAAATTGATGCAGGCCAAGACCAAACGCTTTGTGCAAACGATTCTGTTTTTGTAAAAGCTACTTTGAGCGGTTCGGCCACAAAAGCCGTTTGGAGTACTGATGGTTCGGGAGTTTTTGGAAATATCAACGCCCTCGAAACCTATTATTTACCATCGACCAATGACCTAAAAACAGGCTACGTACACCTGATAACCAGCACGATAGACGAAGACCTTGGCGACAATTGCGACCCTGTGCAAGACGCCTTGGTTGTTAATTTTAACCCAATTCCCGACCAAGCCTTTGGCCTTAGTTGTGCCGATTCGGTGTTGTGTACTGGTGAAAGTACTCGTTTATTTGGCTTAACGAATGGCGGTACAATCAGATGGTATTTGAGTGAAAAAGGAGGAAATCCACTTGCCACTGTGGCGAGTGCAAAAGGCTTTGAGGTTAGCCCGCTTCAAACTACTACTTATTGGGCCGAGGCCGTCAGTCAAGATGGTTGTGTGAATCCAAAACGCACGCCTATCACCGTAAAAATCAAAAAATGCTTTACTGATTTGACCATTGAGAAAAAACTTTTGACCCAACCTCCTTACAAAAAAGGCCAAACTTTGGTTTATGCCATTACGGTAAGCAATCTTGGGCCAATAGATGCCAACGATGTAGTAGTAACCGACAAATTGCCCAATAGCCTAACGTTTTTGAGTAGTGTTCCGCCCACACAATATGACGCCCTAACGGGTAAGTGGAACGTGGGAAAATTGAGCGTTGGCTCTAGCCGTACTTTGGCCATTACCACCAAAGCCAATGCGATGGCCGTGATTACAAATACGGCTTTTGTTGAAA
>JAYWHL010000487.1:0-6930 GCA_043777715.1 Cytophagaceae bacterium
ATTGATGCTGCCGCTGTTGTGGGGTCTTATCTTGGACTGGTCTTGGTGGGTGCAGTTTTTGCGGCTTTGGGTATATTGTTTTCAGTATTAACCAATAACCAAATCGTAGCGTTTGTGTTGAGTGTTTTTATTGGATTTATCCTGTACTTTGGTTTAAGTGCTTTGTCAAGTGTTATGGCTGGCGGTTTTATTAAATATTGGACAAATGTCATCAGTCTGGACAACCAATATGAGGGTTTGGGAAAAGGTTTGATAGATTCTAGGAATATTTTTTTCTTTTTTAGTATCATTTTTCTCACACTTTTTGCCTCTGTGCAAATCCTAAAGAAGTCATAAAATGGCCAAAATGAAAATATTTAATGACCCAGTGTGGGGCTTTATCTCCGTTGATAGCGAACTGATTTTGCAAATTATCGACCACCCCTATTTTCAGCGATTGCGACGAATAAAACAATTAGGCTTGGCCGAATACGTGTATCCTGGGGCTTTGCATACTCGTTTTCATCATGCTTTGGGTGCTTTACATCTGATGGGCGAGGCATTGAATAACCTCCGAACCAAAGGGCATTCAATAAGTGAGGAGGAGTTTGAAGCCGCCAAAATTGCTATTTTATTACACGACATTGGCCACGGGCCTTTTTCTCATGTTTTAGAATACACTTTGTTATCGGGAATAAATCATGAAAAAATATCATTATTCTTGATGGAAAAACTAAACAAAATCTTCGACAATCGTTTGGGTTTAGCTATCAAAATGTTTACTAACAAATACAGTCGAGGTTTTTTCTATCAATTAATTTCTAGCCAATTAGACATTGATAGGCTGGATTATTTAAGCAGAGATTGTTTTTTTACAGGCGTTACCGAAGGAAATATCGGGGCAGACCGACTTATAAAAATGATGGATATTATTGATAATAAGCTAGTTATTGAACAAAAGGGGATTTATAGTATCGAAAATTTTCTGACTGCCCGTCGATTGATGTACTGGCAAGTTTATTTACACAAAAGTTCTATTTGTGCAGAAAATATGTTAATCCAAATCATAAAAAGAGCAAGGTTTTTACTAGAAAATGGACAGCAAATTTTTGTTACAAAATCTCTTCGGCCTTTCATCGAAAAAGAAGTTACCCAAGCCTCTTTTATATCTAATGACCTCTATATCAATAGTTTTGCCCAATTAGACGACAACGATATTTGGGCTTGTGTGAAAGAATGGGCAAACGAAAACGATAGAATCCTCGCCAGCCTATCGTCCGATTTTTTGAATAGAAAATTATTCAAGATTGTTCTATCAAATCAAGAAATACCAACACAAACTGCCGCAAATATAAAAACACAACTGCTTGATAAAGAATATATTAATAATCAAAATATTAATTATTTTATGGTAGAAGGCACTACAACGAATGCAGCGTATTTTTCGGGCAAAAAAAATATTTTAATCAAAACCAAAGAAAAAGGCTTGATAGATATTGCCGAAGCCTCAGACCTGCCTACAATCAAAGCCCTAACCAAGATTGTAAAGAAATATTACATTTGTTGGGCTAAAAACGTAACTTTGTGTTAAATTTTTGTTAAGATTCTCAAGACGACAATGATGAACTTTTGGGAGAAACTAAATCTATAACTTTTCGATACCACCAAGAATGGTGCGATTGAAAACAATATTTTTTTCAAATGCAATTTTCGGTAGAACAAATCGCTTTGATGCTAGACGGCACAGTTTTAGGAGATAAAACCCTAATAATAAACAAATTAAGTAAAATTGAGGAAGCCCAAAATGGTGCAATTGCCTTTTTTTCTAACTTGAAATATGAGCATTTTTTATACAAAACCAAAGCCTCGGCAGTAATTATTGATAAAACTTTTGAACTAAAAGAAGAAGTTTCTACGACATTAATTTTGGTTGAAAATGCCTACGCTGCTTTCACAAAACTACTTCAAGAATACACCAAAATTATTAAATTTTCTCCCAAAGGTATAGAATCGCCAACGTTCATAAACAAAGAGTCAACCCTAGGAAACGATTGTTTTGTGGGTGCATTTAGTAGTATTGGTAAGCATACCAACATTGGAAACAATACCATCATCTCTCAAAGTGTATTTATTGGCAATAACGTAACAATTGGAGACAACTGTTTGATTTATAGCGGAGTACGAATTTTGGACGATACAGAAATTGGCTCAAATTGTACGTTTCATTCCAACGTTGTGGTGGGTAGTGATGGCTTTGGCTTTGCACCTCAAAAAGATGGAAGTTATGAAACTATCCCTCAAATTGGAATTGTAATTATTGAGGACAACGTTAGTATCGGTGCCAATACAACGATTGATAGGGCAACGATGGGGGCAACGGTTATTGGTCAAGGTGTGAAAATTGATAATTTATGCCAAGTGGCTCATAATGTAATCATAGGAAAAAACACAGTAATGGCCGCTCAATCGGGTATTGCGGGTTCGACAAAAGTGGGCGAGCATTGCAGGATAGGTGGTCAAGTGGCTATAAACGGTCATATAACAGTTCCTAATCATACAACAATTATGGGAAAATCGGGTGTTACAAAAACCTTTGAAGAAGAGGGTCTTTTTTTAAGTGGTTTCCCTGCAACCAAAAATAGAGAAGCTCTAAAAACACAAGCCAACGTACGGAGATTGCCAGAGATTAGCGAACAAGTAAAGGACTTAGCCCAAAAACTTTTAATTTTGCAACAAGAAATTCAAAAAGATTGATTTAAAACTCTGAAATCGAACCTACACTCAATCTTTAAATAATTTACCATGAATACAAAACAACAAACGATTCAAAAAGCAGTATCAGTGTCTGGCGTAGGGCTTCATACTGGCGTAATGGCCACCATGACCTTTTTACCTGCCGCACCCAACCACGGTTATAAATTTCAGAGAATAGACCTCGAAGGCCAACCAATTGCCGACGCTTTGGCCGAAAACGTAGTGGATTTATCAAGAGGAACTACCATAGAACAAAACGGAGCGAGAATAAATACAGTTGAACATACGTTGGCCGCTTTGGTGGGTTTGCAAATAGACAATGTCTTAATACAACTAGATGGCCCCGAACCGCCAATTATGGACGGAAGTTCAATAAAATTCATAGAAGTATTGCTAGAGGCTGGAATAGAAGAACAAAACGCCACTAGAAATTATTACGAAATTACCGAACCTATTAGTTATAAAGACGATACAAACGATATTGAGTTAGTGGCACTGCCTCTCAACGATTATCGCCTTACGGTAATGGTGGATTACAATACCCACGTTTTGACAAGCCAACACGCAACACTCAACGACCTTTCGCTCTTCACAAAGGAAATAGCCAAGTGTCGAACTTTTTGTTTTTTGAGCGAATTGGAAATGCTTTATAATGCCAACCTTATCAAAGGTGGAGACCTGAACAATGCCATTGTGATTGTGGACAGGGAGTTGTCTGATGAAGAATTAGACAACTTGGCAAAAATGTTTAATAAACCCAAAGTACGAGTAACCAAGGATAAAGGCATATTGAATAATCTTGAATTACATTATTCAAACGAAATGGCTAGGCACAAACTCCTAGATGTAATTGGCGACTTGGCTTTGATTGGTCGCCCGATAAAAGGACAAATTCTAGCCGCAAGGCCAGGCCACGCATCGAATGTAGAATTGGCCAAAAAAATAAGAAAACAAATGCTGGAGTCAATCAAAAAGAATGTGCCTGTTTATGACCCCAAGCAAACGCCAATTTTTGATATAAAACAAATTACAACGCTCCTCCCCCATCGTTACCCGTTTCAAATGATTGATAAAATTATCGCTATGGACGAAATGAGTGTTGTAGGCGTAAAAAACGTTACCATGAACGAACCCTATTTTATGGGGCATTTTCCGAACAATCCAGTAATGCCAGGGGTTATGCAATTGGAAGCAATGGCTCAAAATGGCGGAATATTGGTATTGAACAGCGTACCTGACCCTGAAAATTACTGGCCGTTTTTGGCTGGAATCGAAAATTGTAGATTTAGAAAAAACGTTACCCCAGGCGATACCGTAATCTTTAAATGTGAACTAACACAACCCATTAAAAGAGGATTAGCCAAAATGCACGGAACGGCTTATGTAAATGGGCAACTCGTTTGTGAGGCCGACATGACGGCAAGTTTGGTACGTAAAAAATAAAAATTAGATTTAACTATAATCCTGATGATTCAACCCCTAGCTTACGTACACCCTGATGCTAAAATAGCCCAAAACGTAGTGATAGAACCTTTTGCTGTAATACATAAAAATGTAGAAATCGGTGAAGGCACATGGATAGGCTCTAATGTAACCATTTTTGAAGGAGCAAGAATTGGAAAAAACTGTAAAATTTTTCCAGGGGCTAGTATCTCTGCCATTCCCCAAGATTTGAAATTTAAGGGAGAAGAAACCCTAACCATCATTGGCGACAACACCACCATCAGAGAGTGTGTAACCATGAACAGAGGTACGGTTGATAAATACAAAACAGAAATTGGCAAAAACTGCCTTGTGATGGCCTATTGCCATATTGCCCACGATTGTATCATAGGCGACAATGTTATAATAGCCAATGCCGTTCAACTGGCAGGACACGTTCATATCGGAGATTATGTAAATATAGGCGGGCTTTCGGCTATTCAGCAATTCGTTAGAATAGGAAATCATGCTTTCGTTACGGGAGGTTCTATGGTTAGAAAAGACGTCCCACCTTTCATTAAAGTAGCTCGTGAACCGCTTTCTTATGTGGGAATCAATTCAGTAGGATTGAGAAGAAGAGGCTTTAGCGAAAAGCAAATCATAGAAACACAAGAAATATACAGATTTGTTTTTCTCAAAAAGTTGAATGTTAATAATGCACTCTTGAAAATCGAACTTGAATTTTTGGTCTCACCCGAAAGAGATGAAATACTTAATTTTATCAGAAATTCGAAATGGGGTATCATGAAATCAACAACCACTACAAGTACAGATGATTGACGTACAAATTGAGGCCAAACTTGTTGCCAAAAAATTTAACAAAGAATGGATTTTTAGAGACTTAAATTTTTCCCTAAATACAGGAAATGCTTATGCAATAATCGGGAAAAATGGCTCAGGAAAATCAACCTTATTACAGTGTATTGCAGGCAATATGCCCTTGACCAAAGGAGAAATAGTTACTAGAATAAACGGAAAAGTAGAAACTGAAACTTGGAAACAAATTGCTATTTCAGCACCATACCTTGAATTGATAGAAGAATTTACGCTAACAGAATTTCTAAGATTTCATCATCAGTTCAAACCCTTCAAAAACGAACTCAAAGTCGAGGAGGTTATCGAAAAATCTAAACTTTCAGATGCGAGAAATAAATTGCTCAAAAATTTTTCGTCAGGAATGAAGCAACGTGTAAAACTAGCATTGTGTCTATTCAGTCAAAATCCAATACTTTTTTTTGATGAACCCACCACCAACCTCGACAAGGTAGGATTCGATTGGTATCAAGAAAATATCTTAACCGAAACTTCACAAAAACTCGTTATTATCTGTTCTAACCAACCCGACGAATATCATTTTACCAAAAATCTTATTCAAATTGATTCCTAATTCCATAAAATGAAAATCCTTGTAATTCTTTTATTTGCATCGCTCCAAGTTTGTGCCATTTCACAAACCAAGGCTAGGTTTGTGAAAAACGAAGGACAATGGGAAGATTACATTAAATTCAAAATTGAGCTACCCAACGGAGTAATGAAAATTACAGAAGCAGGGTTTGAATATCATTTTATCCAAAACAATAGTTCCCACCCATTCAGCAACAAAGAGAAGTTAAGAATAGAAACGAAAATTGCAAAAACATTCGTTCGATTTTTGGGGCTTAATAAAAATTTGAGCTTTGAAGGATTGCAAAAAGCTGATGAAAAAATCAATTTTTTTATAGGAAATAATCCCCGTAGATGGAAAAGTGAGGTTTCGGTTTATGATGAAATTCTGATTAAAAACCTATATGATGGTATTTCTATGAGGCTTTTTACCTACGGAAATTCCATTAAATACGAATATTTGGTAGATGCTGAGGCAGATTATCATCAAATTCGGCTGGCCTATTCCGAACCAGAGCAACTAAAAATCCAAGAAGGTAACTTATACATCACTACGCAAGTTGGCATAATAAAGGAATTAAAACCTTATTCCTATCAAAAAAAAGAGTCGTTAGAAAGTGAGGTTGCCTCAAAATATGTTATTTCAGATGGTGTTTTAACATTTGATTTACCCGAAGGATACAACAAAAATCAAAAATTGGTTATAGACCCAATCTTAGTATTTTCTACCTTTTCTGGCTTAAAATCAGACAATTGGGCCCACACCGCAACCTTTGGAGACGACGGTTCGCTTTATGCAGGAGGGTCATCGAATAGTACGCTCAATGATAAATTTGAATCCAACTCAAATGCTTGGGACGTATGTATTTTGAAATTTTCTTCTAATGGTTCAAAGCTGTTATACACTACTTATTTTGGTGGTAATGAATCGAGTGATATTCCGCATTCGATTATTGAAAATTCTAAAGGCGAATTGTTAATCTTTGGAACAACGGGTTCAAGGGATTTTCCAACCTCCGAAAATGCCTTTGACCGAACCTTTAACGGAGGAAAAAAAGTTACGGGGGTTGTAGGTATGGATTTTGAATACGGTTCAGATATGTTTGTGAGTAAACTTTCAAAAAACGGAACGTTATTGGCTTCAACCTATTTTGGAGGTAACGAAAACGATGGCTTAAACCTCACGAGAAGTAATTTGGTAATGCGAAACTATGGCGATGAGTACAGGGGAGAAATTATAATCGACAAAAACGACCAAGTTTACATAGCAGCCGTAACAAATTCTTCAAATTTCCCTGTCGTCAATGCTGTTCAAATCAATAAAGGCGATAA
>JAYWHL010000488.1:0-2497 GCA_043777715.1 Cytophagaceae bacterium
TAAACAAAAGTCCCCTCCGTTATTACTTACAGAGGGGATTTTTGTAAGTACTTGAACAAAATTACTTTATACTATTAATGCCGTAATTATTTGTATTTCAAGCCTATACCGAGTGTTGGCCAGCACAGCCAATTGCCAATAGCTAGTTATGACAAATAAAAAAAATTTGTTTTCACTAATTAATATCGTAATATTGCAATATAATAATTAAAAAATGGGAGCAAGCAAAACTGAACATTACACCGAAACCCAAAATCAAGTAGCCACTATTGCCAAAGCACTGGGCCACCCTGCACGAGTAGCCATTATTGATTTTTTATTGAAGGTTGATACCTGTATTTGTGGAGATATTGTAAACGAATTACCATTAGCACAACCTACCATATCGCAGCACTTAAAAGAACTAAAAACGGCAGGAATCATCATTGGCAACATAGATGGCAATGCCATTTGTTATTGTGTAAACCCCGAAACACTTCAAATTTTGAAGACCTATTTTGGGAATATGATGAGCATCTTAGCATCAAAAAATAATCAAAACCAATGTTGTTAAAAATCTAAAAAAACCAAACCAATGAAATTATCAGAAGTAAAAACAATTCTTGCAAATAGCGAAAAAGTAGATTTTATTCTTGAAAACGGGCAAACCGTTCCAAAACATTTTCACGTTACAGAAGTAGGCATCGTAAGAAAGAATTTTATAGACTGTGGCGGCACAGTGAGAACAGAGCAAAAAGCGAATTTTCAGCTATGGAACGCCACCGACTATGACCACCGCCTTGAACCCAGCAAACTACTCAATATCATACATTTATCAGAACAGATACTCGGGCTTCAAGATTTGGAAATTGAGATAGAATATCAGGCCGATACCATTGGTAAATATGGCCTTGAGTACCAAAACGGCACTTTTGTCCTAACCTCAACACAAACTGCTTGTTTGGCCTTTGATAGTTGTGGCATACCCACCCAAAGCATCAAACAAAGCTCAAATAGCTGTACGCCAGGCGGGGGTTGTTGTTAATTAATGTGTTGATTATTAATGAATTATTAGATTTTAAAAATGAAAAAAATATTAGTACTATGCACAGGCAATAGTTGCAGAAGCCAAATTGCCGAAGGTTATTTAAGGTTTTTTGCGGGTAACAAAGCCCTAATTTATAGTGCAGGAATAGAAACCCATGGCCTAAACCCAAGGGCAGTTACCACCATGCAAGCCGACGGCATAGACATCTCTGGCCACACCTCCAACAACATTAATGAATATTTAGACCTAGATTTTGACTACGTAATTACCGTTTGTGATAATGCCAACGAGCATTGTCCGTATTTTCCGACCAAAGCCCAAAAGTTTCATTACAATTTCCCAGACCCTGCCAAAGCCACAGGCACAGAAACCGAAATTATGACACAATTTGCCAGCGTCAGAAACATGATAAAGGCGTATTCAGAGCAATTTGTATTCGAGCATTTTGGTTAAATAAACCCTATTTATTTTCTGAAAACCTATATCAAAACAAGCAATTTTGGCGTTGAGTAAGGGAACAAACCTTAAAATCCATGCCAATTTATAAACGCTACACCCCATTATTTCTAACTTTTTTTATCGGACAAATTGCCTTTGCACAGTCGCTTTCTTTGTCGCAATTGTTTTATCCAAACATTACCTTACACGCTGACTATCAACCCAATGCAAGTTTGAACGCCAGTACAAAATATGGTTTGTCTCGTAATCAAATTTTAGGAATCTTACCGCTCAAAACCGAAATAAATGCTGGCTTTGGCATTGGCCGAAAAGCCGACATCGAAGCCAAACATACCGTACTGATTGCCAACCTAGGGCAAATTACGCCCACCCTCAACGACATTCCCCAACAAGAAAATGGCTACAAAACTGCCACACTGGGCATTGTCCAACTAAAAGCAAGCCTAAGAGACCGCTTTTGGATTTACGCTGGCGGCCTTGGCATTACCGAAAGTGCCGAGACGTTTTTTAAGCCTCAACCTTATCTTTTTGGTGGAGCGGCTCGCATGAGGATTTTGGGAGCAAAAACCCAAATTTTTTATGGTACAGCACTCATTTTTAGTCAAAAATTTAGGCTCATTCCCATTTTTGGATTTACAAAAACATTAGGCCAAGACTGGAAAATTTCGGGAATCTTACCTTTCAGGGCCAGTGTGGCCTACAAAGCTCAACCTTGGTTATCGCTTGAAGGCAATGCCGTTATCGACGGGTATAGTGCTGGTTATCAGAATATTATAAATTCACAAAAATTAATAGAAAGGCAAAATTTACAACAAATACGATTCAGTGTTTCGGCCAATGCCCATTTGCTCAAGGTGTTTAACATTGCTGCCGAGGTTGGCATCACAGGGCTTAGACAATTACGTACTTTTAGCCCATTGATAAGTGTTTATAACCAACAAAATCCCTCTCCCGCCCCTTACCTTGGTTTGAGCGTAAGGTATATCAGCAGTAAATCAAAAATGTCGAGTA
>JAYWHL010000489.1:0-2484 GCA_043777715.1 Cytophagaceae bacterium
AAACAAATTAGCTTTGAGATTAATATTCCGACTTCGGGGTTTTCGGGAGCAATAGAAAAAGAATTACCCACCGAAGTACGCAAGGCTTTTGCGGTTGCAATTTCATCAACCAACGGGGACTTGCTGCATTACCGAGGCAAAGTAAGGCTCAATTTGGGCAATACCAACATCATCAATGACGGAGAAGATGCCAAAAATTATATGGATAAATTTGATTTTGGCAACTTGGATTTGAATACCACCGACCGCCGACTACGGTTTTCGTATTATGATATGCCAACGCCCAATACTGTTTTTCCATCGGGTGGCTATACCGTTAAAGTTGTTATTCATTACAAACAATAAATATGTTACTCCAAAAACGCAGTTCTGTAAAGGTAATGGCCATTCAAAGCAATGGTGGGGTGTATAATGCCTCACTAAAATTGCCCGAAGATGCCACTGTGTGCTTGGGAATATTAACCTCTATTAGCGGAATCGTCCCTCCAAACCCTACTGGTTTATCAAATACAGGAACGGGTACAGGCACGGGTACAGGCGGCACAGGAACAGGCACGGGAACAGGCGGGAACAACCCAAACAATACCAATACCAGCTTACCGTATTTTGCGGGCGTTGCAGGTTTGGTTAGCCCCCTCACTGCTGGGTTCGTGCAAAGTTTGGGTGCCAACAGCTACCCAGCTTCGGGGCCAACACTGATTAGTGGCATTGCGGCAACAGACCAATATTTGTATTATGCCAGCCCCCAAAGTAAAGGCACGGCTACTTTTTGGCAGGGAATTGGTGAAGGTGGATTTTTATTGGTAGGAACGGTTTCGGTTTTAATCAACAATATTAGTACGGTGTATCAAGTTTGGCGAACTGGTAACGAAGGTTTGGGCAATATTTCACCGATTAACGTAATTCATTTAGTATGATAACAGACAACCAGGACCCTAACGTGATGGGCTTAAATCCCGAAGACGTGAACATTCCAAGCACCGTAGTCATTACGTTGCCCGAAGAAGCCACGCCCATTGGGCCAGCAGCACCAGCACCCGTTTTTGGCACTGCCCTAAGCATCGCCAACGAAGGTTTGCCGTATTGTATGGGGAAATTATTGGTAGAACTCAACACCATCGACCGAACCATCTATAACCAGTTTATATATTTTGATGAGGTTTTGGAAAAAAGTGAAGTATATCAAAAAATTAATCGGGGCGGTATCAGGCTAGTACCCAACACCCAACCCGATTTTTTGAGAAAGCCTAGCCAATATTCACGCTTGCAAATACCACTCAAAGGCTTAACGTCTGTGGCTTTACAGTTTCGAGATGCTAAGTACAAGCCCTTGGATTTGATGAAGCCGTACAGGCTAACCGTAGCGGTTCAGTATTTGGTAGAAAACAAAGAATTAGAAACTTTGTTAGTTGAAATAAAAGAAAGGATTCTGAAAGATTTTCTAGGTTCGACCGCCATCGTGGCCGACATCGATATAGAAAAATACAAGAACAACCCCGATTATCATTTTCACGATGAATATGGCCCTTATCAAAACATCAAAAAACTATGACGGCAGAAACCATTCGCCTGTTGATTGAGCATGAACAGCAACTTAGGCAAAGCAAACCGCTCTTGGTCAAATACCGACACTTGACCATAGGCCCAGAGACTAGCCGAACCATTGAAGACCCTGACGGTATTTATTACTTATTGGACGTTTCGGAGGGCATAGACCTAGAATCTGAAAGCGGAATCTATGACTTAGACCAGTCCATTGAACAAACAGAGAGCCATTCAAGTACTGTAACCATAAGCAATAATTCACTAAACAAGGGGTCTGTAAAGCTGATTTACGTGGTTTGGGCTTGAAACAAAGCTGAAACACCCTTGAAACACCCTTGAAACAGGGTTGAAACGTTTTGAAACACGTCTGAAACACCCTTGAAACACCTTGAAACAATGCCAACCAAACCCATAACCATACGATTAGAGCCAGATGCAATTGAGCGGTTTTCTGAAAAAGCCAAACAAGCGGGCATGACCAAAGAGGAAATGGCCAAGCAAATTTTTAGTCAAATAGACGGTGGCGAAATTGACGTGGTGGTGGTTGAGCCAAGCAATGAATCGGCTATTGAAAGATTAAAAGGCCAGTTGGATTTGGTAAAAGAACAAAACGAAAGCCTCCAAAAACAACTATTAACCGAAAGTCGCACAGGCAGTTTGGCAGGCATAGACAACAAACACGCCTCGGTAACAAACCTTGCAGACAAGCGTTTTCACGAACATTTGCAGGCCGAGAAAATGAAAAACCTGCAAGAAAAATGCTTAGACCTGACCAAAAAACTTGAATTGTTAGAAGCAGGCCGCAAAGACGATGCCAAGGAAGTTGATAAACTAGAATTGGAATTAGAAGAAATAAGAAGCGAAGAAGCCCGCCAAGCTAGATTGATGGCCACTTTATCTCAAGGGGCAGAAATTATGACAAAGTTGGCCCCTGGCATA
>JAYWHL010000490.1:0-6878 GCA_043777715.1 Cytophagaceae bacterium
AATCATAAATTATGAATACGATAAACCTTGCCGATTATACTTATCACTTACCCGACCACCGCATCGCTCTTTTTCCTGTCGAACCCCGAGAGCATTCAAAACTATTGGTTTATCAACAAGGGCAAATAACACACGCCCGTTTTGATGGTATTCGGGCATATTTACCCGCCAAAACCTGTTTGGTTTTTAATAATTCTAGGGTTATTCCAGCAAGAATATTTTTTCAGAAACCCTCTGGAGCCACCATAGAGATACTTTTACTACACCCCATAGCCCCAACTACGGTTATACAATTGGCCATGCAAAACACAGAACCTTGTGTGTGGGAGTGTATGATTGGCAACAAAAAACGTTGGAAAAATGAAGTGATTTTTTGCGAACTCGATGGCACAACCCTCTCTGCCGAACTGGTTGATAGTGAGAAAAATCATGTTCGCTTTCAATGGAAAAATGCCCAAAATACAGCAATCCCTTTTGTGGAGATAATACAAGCCGCTGGCCAAATTCCTTTGCCGCCCTATCTTAACCGAGACAGCACCCCAGCCGATTTAGAAAGCTATCAAACCGTTTATGCCAAGCAAAAAGGGGCGGTTGCTGCTCCTACGGCGGGGCTTCATTTTACAGAAAATATTTTACAAAATCTTAAAAATCAAGGAGTTAATCAAGAGTTTTTAACGCTCCATGTTGGGGCAGGGACGTTTCAGCCCATCAAGGTCGAAAACATCGCAACTCACCAAATGCACTGTGAGCAGGTGGTTTATAGCCAAGCCAATATCGAAAACCTCCTTCAAAACTTGGGGAATATCATACCCGTAGGCACAACGTCTATGCGAGCCTTGGAGAGTTTGTATTGGCTGGGTGTAGAGCAACAAGCCAAACACGGCTTTATGCCAAAATTGTTCCCGTATCAACACCAAGGCAAAACACTCCCTACGCCAAAAGAGGCTCTGGAGGCGGTTTTAGAAATAATGAAGGCCAAAAACCAAGAGGAGTTGGTGGTAGAAACAGAAATATTTATTTTCCCAGGCTATGACTTTAAGCTATGCAAAGGACTAATTACCAATTTTCATCAACCCAATTCAACCCTTATTCTATTGGTGGCGGCTTTGTTGGGCAACGACTGGCAAAGGGTTTATGACCAAGCCCTCAACAACGACTATCGGTTTTTAAGTTATGGCGATTCGTCATTATTGTTGCCTAACTAGTTCTTTAAATACTTGGACAAAATCACTTTTCACTGTCAATATCTTAGTTACTTGTATTTAAAGCCAATAGCTAATTTCCGATAGCCATTTATCACTTTATAACCTCTCTTAAAAAATGAAAAAAATCTTGAAAATTATCCTTTGGTCGGTGTTGGGAGTTGTAGTAGTGCTGGCTGGCCTCATGGCCGTTTTTTTGTATAAGGTAAAAAACGGTTTTCCAGTTTTTTATGAAACCGAAGTTCCTAAAATTGATTTTCCAGCCAACCAAACTGCGATATTGTTGTTTTCAAAAACAACAGGTTTTAGGCATAGTGGCTCAATAGATACCTCAAAGTTGATAATTGCTAATTTGGCCAAGAAAAACAACTGGTTTTTGTATCAAACTGAAGAAGGGGGCGTTTTTAATCCTACACAATTGGCAAAATTTGGGGCTGTTGTTTTTGATAATTCTACGGGCGAGGTCATAAACGATGAACAAAAAAAAGCCTTAGAAAACTATGTTGAAAATGGAGGAAGTTTGATAGGAATCCATGGTTCGGGAGATAACTCTCATCACTGGGATTGGTATGTTCAGAATCTTTTGGGGGCGGAGTTTTCGCATCACCCTTTGTCGCCACAATTTCAAAAAACCGACGTTTTGTTAGACCCCAAGGCCGATAGTTTACTTACGTCCAACATCGTTCAGCCTTGGAGCCATACCGACGAATGGTATGTTTTTTTAGAAAATCCCCGCAAACATAATTTCAATATTCTTTACACCATCAATGGCCAAACCATAAAGCCTAGTGGTAACGTTCCCTTTTTGGCCAGCGATAAAGATTTTGGCATGGGTCAAGACCACCCCGTGGCTTGGTGCAAAAATATTGGCAAAGGCAAAACGTTTTATACCTCAATGGGGCATGACGAAAGCACTTGGAAAGACGAGAACTTTGTAAAACTGATTGGAAATGCTTTGAAATGGGCTTTGTGAAACGATACAAAGCAAATTTCATCATATTTTATCAACTTTGTTTTCCTAACAAAATACTTCGCAAACTCTAAATTTCTCCTACATTTGTATAAAATCAACCACATAAACAAAAAACAATGAAAAACATTAAATCAATTTTTACGCTTGTATTTATGATGGTTTTGGGACTTGCCAACGCCCAAACACCTGCCCCAACTACGCCCACACCCAATTATTTTGAAGGCAAATGGAGTGTTTTGGTAAAAGCAACACCACAAGGAGACGTAACCGTGGAAATGCGTTTTGAACAAAAAGACGGCAAATTTTTAGGTTTTTTTACCAATCCCGAAAACAAAGAACAGGTGGCCATGACATCGGTTGAAGCCAAAGAAAACGAAATAAACATGGCTTTTACCATCATGAATTATGACGTAACCTTGGTTTTAACCAAAAAAGACGATGACCACGCCAACGGCCAATTGATGAATATGTTTGAAGCCGAAGGTACAAGAATTAAAGCCGAAGTTAAGGCTGATAAATAATAATTTGCTGATAGTTAGTCGATTACGGTCGTTGTTTTCGCAAACAACGACCGTAATAATGAAAGCCCGATAACATGACCACCCTACCCCTACCGATACAGTTTAGCGACACCGCCCTTGCTGAGATTCAACAAACTTTTTTGTCTAAAAACCTTCCGCCCAACTATGCCCTAAGAATTGGCCTAAAAGGGGCAGGTTGTGGGGCTTCGTATTTGTTGGGCTTGGACAAACCGAGCGAACAAGACGAAATTTTTGAATTTTCGGGCATACAAATATTGATAGACCGCCGCCACCTGATGTACCTCTATGGCGTAACTTTGGGTTTTGAAGACGGCGACGAAGGCCAAGGGTTTTTCTTTGAAAAATTGTAGAAAATACTTAGTACTAGACAATTTTATAAAATATAGCCTTAAACAGAAATTTATCTAAGAATATTGCTTTTGCAAAGGTGTTTGGTGAGCCACCAAACACGGAAACGCAATAATCAAAGCCCTAGCAACTCGCCATTTATAACTCATTATTTCTTTTGCCATTCCATGAAAAACCTTTTTGCAACACGCCAAGCCCAGTTTTATGCCCTTGAACAACAACACCAAAAAACCTTTAATGTTTGGGCAACCCTACGCCTAGTATTTTTTGGAGTATCGGCCATGGGTTTGTATTTTTTTTATCAGGAGGCTTCGCAATCGTATTTTTGGTTGATGTTTATTTTTTGTATCATTATTTTTGTTTTGATAATATCTAAGCATCAGAATATCAGGATATTAAGGGATAAAAATCGTTTTTTGGCAACCATCAATGCCGATGAAATTAATCAATTAGAAGGGCGTTTTACGGCCAAAGAAACAGGCGAGGGTTTTGACGAAACCCAGCATTTTTATACCAAAGACCTAGACATTTTTGGTAATTATTCCATCTTCAAACTCCTCAATCGTACCCATACGCACTTGGGGGCAAGCGTTTTGGCAGATTGGCTCAAAAAACCATCTGAAATTTCGGCCATTTTGGCTAGACAGTCAGCCGTAGAAGGCTTGCGTTCGGCAATAGATTTTAGGCAAGACCTAGAGGCCGTGGCCTTACTAGAATCAGCCATCGTTGAACCAACCGATGATTTGTTAAGATGGGTACAAGAGCCTGATAATCAGAAACTTAATAAAGCGTTTTTCAAAGTTGTAAAATACCTGCCCCTGCTTACCTGTGGCCTTATCGTGGCTTGGGTTTTAGATTATTTGCCTTTTGCGTGGGCTAGTTTGTTGCTTTTGGTGCATGGAATCGTTTTGGTGCAGTTTTTCAAGGATATTAGTCTTGCCCTCGAAAAAACCCGTAAGGCCATCAAACCCCTCAATGCCTTTACGCAATTAGCAAAACTGATTGATAATCAGGTTTTTAACGATACGTTATTAAAAAAACACC
The DNA here is from genome assembly GCA_043777715.1 of Cytophagaceae bacterium. Classification (GTDB taxonomy): domain Bacteria; phylum Bacteroidota; class Bacteroidia; order Cytophagales; family Spirosomataceae; genus JAYWHL01. The sequence goes on from JAYWHL010000490.1 coordinate 4,110, forward strand.
AAGCTAATCTAACAGGGGCAAGCCTAGCCATTGGGCAATTGGGAAGTATTCTGACCAACATTTCGTATAGACAAAATCCGTATTTTTATATTTTTGTGGCCTTACCAAGCCTTTGGGATTTGGTTTATTTTTCTAAATTAGAAAACTGGAAAAAACAGTACCGCCAACAGTTACCGCTTTGGCTCGAAACCATTGCCGAAGTCGAGGCCATAAACAGCCTAGCGGGTTTTGCTTTTGCTAATCCAAATTTTGTAAAACCAATTGTAAATAATGATAGTATTACTTTGAAAATCAGAGCATTAGGCCATCCTTTGATTCCCGAAGAAAAGCGAATATGCAACGATGTAAATTTTGGAGAATTGGGCCATACCATGATTCTGACGGGTTCTAATATGTCGGGTAAAAGTACTTTTCAGCGTACCTTGAGCATTAATATTATTTTGGCTTTGGCGGGCGGAGTGGTTTGTGCCAAGGCTTTTGAGTGTGGCCTCGTGCAGGTGTTTACGAGTATGCGAAGCCAAGATTCGCTAGAAGAAAGCACATCGTCGTTTTATGCCGAACTCAAACGGCTCAAACAATTGATAGATTTAGTGGGCGTTAAACTACCATACCCCGTTTTTTATTGCCTAGACGAAATACTAAAAGGCACAAACTCGAAAGACCGCCACAACGGAGCCAAGGCTTTGGTGCTACAATTGCAACAACAAAAAGCCTTTGGAATCGTTTCTACACATGACGTAGAACTGGGCGATGAGCTTGAAAATGAAGCATTTATCCAAAATTATAGCTTTTATTCTGATGTAATAAACGGCCAACTTAGCTTTGACTATCAGCTACGCAAAGGCGTTTGCCATAGTTTTAACGCCAGCCAATTAATGCAACAAATTGGGATAAAAATGTAGGAGAATAGAAAGTTTTAAGGCAAAAGAATCTAAATCCAAAAAGCCGTAAATAATTTACAATAAGCTGAATATCAAACCTTTGTATTCTTTGTTTCTTTGTGGTTTATTTTGTATTTATACTTGCTTAACTTTGTTTTGGATAGCACAAACAAATAATCTCAAATACAAACAATAACAACGTAATTTGTATTTAAGAATATTGTAGAAAAAAAGCCTAAAACCACTAACAACAATCAACAATCCATTTATTAACCTCAAAATTTATGTCATCTGTCAAAAAACTTGGATTTTTCTGTGCATTTATTTTGCCAATTTTGGCCGTAATTGGCTATTACTTAGGCGGTTGGTTTAATTATTCTACCGTTATTTTTGCTTATATTCTTATGCCCATTCTCGACCTAATCGTGGGTAGAGACGCTGTTAATACAGACGAAAACCAAGTTTCGGCCTTGTCCGAGGAGCGGTATTATCGTTTTGTTACCTACGTTTGGACCTACGTACAGGTGGGAATCGTGATTTGGGGGGCTTATGTTTTTGCAACAGGCCCGATGCAATGGTACGAAAAAACAGGTTTTTTGATGAGCATCGCCAACATTACTGGCGGGATAGGGATTACGGTTGCCCACGAACTTGGCCATAAACAAACGGCTATCGAACAATTTTATGCCAAAGTACTGTTAATGACCGTGAGTTATATGCACTTTTTTATAGAACATAACCGTGGCCATCATGTGTGGGTGGCAACTCCCAAAGACCCTGCCACGAGCCGAAAAGGCGAAAATTTTTATGCTTTTTATGTCAGAACAGTAATTGGTAGTTTTAGGAGTGCATGGCATATCGAAACCAATAGACTAGAAAAAAAGAACGAAAAAATATGGTCTATAAACAACGAAATGATTCAATATCAGCTCATTACGATTGGCTTTTGCGTGGCTCTAACTTTGGCTTGTAGCCTTGTGGCAGGGCAAATTTTATGGCAAGTGCCTGTATTTTTTGTGTTGCAAAGCATCTTGGGCTTTTCGTTGCTTGAGGCCGTAAATTATATCGAACACTATGGGATTATGCGAAAAGAAATTGCTGGTGGTCGCTACGAACGAGTAAACCCAACGCACTCTTGGAACGCCAATCAGTTAGTTACCAATTTCTTTTTGTTTCAGCTCCAACGCCACTCCGACCACCACGCCAACGCCACTCGCCGCTATCAGGTATTACGACATTTTGAAGAAAGCCCGCAGTTGCCTTATGGCTATGGCACGATGATAATGATAGCCCTGTTGCCACCGCTTTGGTTTAAGTTGATGGATAATCGCTTAGAAAAATGGCAAATGCAACGAGTGGAGTAGGTTTTCGGCCTTGGTTGGTGGCACATTTACCCAAAAACACCTGTACGTTTTCTTTTCCTTGAAGCTGTTTAAACTTTTAATTTTAGGATAAAAATAGGTTATTTTTTGACTAGGCGAAGGTTTTTTTGAAAGCGTAGCATCGCTACGGTTGATAAAAAAGCTGAAGTCTAGTTGAAAAAGAGCCAATTTTGACTCAAAGAAATAAGTTTAAACGGCTTCCTTATCAAATTTTCAATTAAAAATATTATGAACGAAATCTTTTATTCTAGTCGCCTAAAAAACCCATTTTTGCCCAACGAAGTACACCTTTCTGACAAAGGTATTAATTTCAAAATCAGGAGTTTGTTTAGCAGTACCGAAAACTTTGTATTATTCCACGACATCGCTGGTGTAGAAATAGACAAGGGGCTGTTTTTTGCAGATATTCGCATCAAGGCACGAGCAAGAGAACAAGAAATGCACATCGAAAATTTTTCAAAATCAGATGCTTCGGCCATAAAAAGTATGATTTTGGAAAGGGTGTA
>JAYWHL010000491.1:0-2482 GCA_043777715.1 Cytophagaceae bacterium
AACGACCACGACCTTTACTATGCCCAAGGCTACGTACAAGCCCAAGACCGTTTGTGGCAAATGGATTTTGTAACCCGTGCTGCGGGCGGGAGGCTATCAGAAGTAGTGGGCGACAAAGCCTTAGACCTTGACCGTTACAAACGTAGGATGGGGTCGGTGTATGCTGCCGAAAACTCTTTGAAGTCGATGGTTGCTAACCCCATCAATAAAGTGTCGGTTGATGCCTATACGGCTGGTATTAATGCTTATATCAAGCAATTGAAACCCCAAAACTACCCTCTGGAGTTCAAGCTGTTGGGTTATGCACCCGAAGACTGGACGCCCCTAAAATGTGCTTTGTTGCTCAAAGAGATGTCGTTTACCCTAGCCAGTGGTACCGACGATTTTAGAATGAGTAACACCATGAACAAACTAGGCACAGATTTGATGACCGAGCTTTTTCCTGATTTTCCACAACTCGAAAGTCCGATTATTCCAAATGGTACAAAAATAGATTTCACGCCACTGCCCGTAAAAAATCCAAGTACTTCGGCATTCAAAGGCAATATTGCTGCTCGAATTGCTCCCGAACGAGACCCCGCCATTGGCTCTAACAACTGGGCCGTACATGGCTCTCGGACCAATACGGGCTTGCCTATACTCTCGGGCGACCCTCACCTTAGCCTTAGCTTGCCGTCTATCTGGTATCAAATCCAACTCACGGCTCCAGGCATCAATGCTTGCGGAGTAACCTTGCCAGGTTCGCCTGGGGTAGTGATTGGTTTTAACGAAAACATAGCCTGGAGCCAAACTAACGTGGGTTCTGACGTTGTGGACTGGTATCAAATTAAGTTTAAAGATAAATCTCAAAACGAATATTGGCATGATAATCAGTGGAAAAAGACCACCAAACGCCTTGAAAAAATAAGTATTAAGGGCAAGGAGGCAGTAACCGATACGGTGGTTTATACACATCACGGGCCAGTGGTGTATCAAGAAGGCGAAAAGCCCTTTTTACAAAAAGGTTCAAGAATGTCGGGTATTCCGCTTGGCCATGCCGTGCGTTGGATTGCCCATGAATCTACCGACGAATTGGCTTCTCTTTATGCCCTTAATCGTGCCAATAATTATGACGAATACGTAAAAGCTCTTGCACCCTATGGCTGTCCCGCCCAAAATTTCGTGTTTGCTTCTAACCAAAATGATGTGGCAATTTGGGTAAATGGTAAATTTCCCCTCAAATGGAAAGAACAAGGCAAATATATCTTAGACGGAACCAATGCTTCGCATGATTGGCAAGGTTGGATTCCGCAAGCTCAAAATCCACACGTAAAGAATCCTGCAAGAGGTTTTGTGAGTTCGGCCAATCAGTTTTCTGTTAATCCTAAAGACTATCCTTATTATTTACATTGGCAGTTTGCTAATGCCAATCGTAGCCGAAGAATCAACGAAAGGTTAGAGAAAATGACAATGGCCAACATAGACAGCATGAGGCTTTTACAGTTTGATAACTTAAATATTGACGCCCGTACTTTTATGCCAATGTTGGTTAAAAACCTTAAAATCAACGAATTGAGTGCTGTGCAACAAGCTGCCTTAAAACTATTAACCACTTGGGATTATCACAACGAAGTAGGCCAAATTGCCCCAACTATTTTTGAGGCTTGGATGCCCAACATTGTAGAAGGTACGTGGGCTGACGAACTGGCCATGAACGACACCTTGCCTGTACGCCGCCCGTCAGAATACCGCACGATGGCCATGATAGACCAGCAACCAACGGCCAAATGGTTTGACGATGTGAATACCAAAGACAAAACCGAAACCCTAAGCGATGTTTTACAGCAGAGTTTCAAGGCTGCTATTGATACACTTATCAAAAAAAATGGCCCAATTAGCCCTAAATGGGAGTGGCAGAACGTAAAAAACACCTCTGTTGGTCATTTGGCAATGCTCAAAGCCTTTAGCCGAGAAAACATACAAACGGGCGGCGGAGCCAGAATAGTAAATGCAACCACTGGCAAAACAGGCCCATCGTGGCGAATGCTCGTGGAGCTACACAAAGACGGCCCAAAGGCTTATGGCCTATACCCAGGCGGACAGTCGGGCAATCCTGGCAATCCTTTTTATGACAATATGATAGCCAAATGGGCCAAAGGCGAACTAAACGAATTGGTGTTTTTGAAGAAAAAAGACGACAAAAATACCCGAATTGTTTCTAGCCTTAAAATGAGTAAATAAAAGAGGCAGGAGTTAGCCTCATCAATCTTAACTTAGACCTTAGTACTGGACAAGCTTACAAAATATGTCATAATCTAGGGATTTGTATAAGAATATTGCTTTCGCAAAGGTGTTTGGTGAGCCACCAACCACGAGAAAAGAAGTAGAGAAGCGAGAATTTTAGAAGCGAACTAAAACCTCGAACTGTGGCTTAGAGGGTACTCATTCATCACTCAATATTAATCATTAAATATCCCAAAACTATGTTATATATCCTCATTGT